>PLST01000120.1 GCA_003164255.1 Acidobacteriaceae bacterium
AAAGTCTGGCGTTCTTGTAGTGAACGGTACCGACTTCGCGGCCATCGAGCAGAGCGGTCAGTTGATTTGTCATATCTGCTTCTTCTGGGGCCGCGTCTTCAACGAGTCGAGAACACTGTTGATGTCTAGCTCCCGTGCTCTCTCGATAGCTTCTCTTTGTGTATGAAAGACATGGCTGGCCCTTTCAGAACTAGGTCTCCTGACTGCATAGTCACCTTGAGGGCGCCGCTCAACAGACAATTTGACCTGCGGGGAAGTTTCGACCGACGAATCTGCCTCTACGTCGATGGATATTTCGAGGCTTTTTAGTGTGCGCAAGATGAGACCGATTTCGGCTCCAGGTTTCCCTCGCTCCACTTCCACAAGCCACTTCCGGCTCGTGCCGGCCTTCTTGGCGAGGGCAGTTTGATCCATCCCGAGCTTGGTTCGGCGCTCCCGGATGAAGGCCCCCAAATCGGTAGCGGTTCGGATACGCATCCTGCACACCTCCACTTCCGCACATCAGAATAGTAACCGAACGGTGACACTTTGTAAAGAGAGCGAACGGTGACATTTTCACGTGAGAGCGAGCGGTTACGCAACAATGGAAGGGTGCGTCAGGAAACAGCACTCCCTCACGATTTCCCTTGAGCGTAAGAGGGAGGGTGGAAACAGCCGACATCGTTGTCGCGAATTCGATGAACACTCGCCAACTTAGCGGTGCAAACGGTCGGACCAGTCGATCCCCCAATTCGCGATGCCGGGCCCAAATGGACCGTGATTTCCACAGAACGGCCACTATATGGTGCGTTTGTCTTGCGTGGTATTCTATATGTGGTGCATTGTTTCCAGATCGACGCCAGGTTTGGGTTGGAACCTCCACACGAGTGGAAGCAGGCTGAAGCAGGGACAGAAGCGATTGCATTGGGCTGGGATCGTGGCCTCAGGATTGGCCTTGAGGTTGACCTCGGCAAATAGCCTGACTAGCCATGCGGGCGCGGTCCGTTGCAACGAGCGCTGTCACATGAAAGAAGGAGCGAGACGGTTATGGACGAGCAACTAATCCAGAGGGCTGTAGGGCTCGACAGCTTGCTATTCGAAGTCTGTGAGAGCCTCCAACTTGCACCCACCCAGCACCAAAGAGCCGTAGACCGCTACAGCGCAATCGCGCGAACCCTCGACAGCCCAAACTCGCCGTTGAACCAAATTGAATCGAATCTCTACCCACAGGGGTCGATGAGGCTTCGAACAACCGTGAAGCCGATCGACGGCCCGCACGATCTCGATTTCGTCTGCGAGTTCAACATTTCGCACACGAAGGTGAACCCAATGGCATTGCTGAACGCAATGTATAAGGTTTTCGAGGGGCATGGCGTCTACGGGGGGATGGTTAAGCTCAAGAAGCGCTGTGTGCGTATCGTCTATAAGGACGAATTCTATCTCGATATCTTGCCTGCTTGCAGAGACCACGGAAATGGGGGCACCTGCATCCAGGTGCCGGATCGCGAGTTGGGGAACTGGACGCCGAGCAACCCCCTTGCTTATGCAGGCTGGTTCGAGAACGCTACGCGCCACATATTAGTCCAAAAACCTTCCAGCCGCGCGCTTGCCATGGATAAGGCTGCAAGCGTCCAACCGATCCCAGCCCTTGAGGCCGCGGAGGAAAAAACCGTTCTGCAATTGGCCGTTCAGTTGTTGAAACGGTGGCGTGACGTTCATTATGCAGATTCGACCTTTCCCCCAATTTCAATTGTCTTGACAACCCTCGCGGCGGATATTTATCGGGGAGAGGCACTCCTTTCTCAAGCTCTACTTCTAATCCTCGAACAAATTGTCGAACGCTTGAATGCTGCGCATGCAATTGGGCAACGCCTTCGGATCCCCAACCCCGCTCACGCTGAGGAGGATTTCAGCGAGCGATGGAACAGCAACCTTAAGGCCTACTCAGAGTTCGACTCCGGAGTCCGTAAGTTCGCCGCAGAGTGGCGGGCGATCTGCTATGGCCAGGGCAACCCCAACCGCGAGTTAGAACGATTGTTCGGCGAGGTAGTCAATACCGCCCTTATCAAACAAGCACGCAGCCTTCAAGAAGTCCGCGAGCGTGGCGGCCTCGGAATCCGCGAATCTGGGCGTATAGTTCCCGTCGCCGCTGCGCTGACTCCGATGTTGCGGAATACGAATCATGGGAAAGAGTAGATCATCACCATCTGGAGCGCCGCGCTCGATGGCGGCCCAGATTGGCCGAATGTCGTCCAAGCATCCGCAGCTCAAGCTCACGTTGCGGAGGAACACAGCCACTTGGCAGGGCAACTGGTGTCCCTCGGATCTGAGCGACTCATATTTGATTCGGGTGACATATACATTTCGCTCACGGCCGGTGATCGCGGTCCTCACACCCACCTTGAGACTCGCCGAGGGCAAGTTCAAGCTGCCCCACACTTACATGGATAGTCAACTCGACATCTGTGTGCATGAGTCGGATGAGTGGAACTCGAAGCTGCTCATCGCCGATACAATTATGCCATGGGTGTCTCAATGGCTGAGGTTCTATGAATGCTGGGAACAGACCGGAAGCTGGGAAGGCAAAGGAACGAATCCTGAGTTCAGATCCCATCAAAGCAAGCCCCTCGCCTAAGAAGCGCCGCAAGGCTGTGAAAAGCGCGCGGAGCTACTCAGACAGCACACTAAAACTCCTCTGGGGCAGAGCGGCTGGGAGATGTGCGATGCCGAACTGCCGCATTGAACTGTTCGCCACTGAACCAGGCTACGACCCCATTTGCAACTTCGGGGACATGGCACACATAACGGCATCTAGCGATGGCGGCCCACGACCCGACCTTGCGCTGTCAAAGAAAGACCGCGACAGATACGAGAACCTAATCCTGCTCTGTAAAAACCATCATTATGGAACAGTAGACGGGTTGAAAGAAGCCTACCCCATAGAGCGCTTGCGGCAAATAAAGGACGACCACGAAGCTTGGGTTAGAACGGCCCTTCCAGAGCGCGGGTTTAGCAGTATGCAATGGGGTGTAGTCAGGCTCCAAGGAGATTTTGCCTTCGATCCATCCACAATTGCCGAAGCCCTCGCCCCGGATCAAGAGAAGGACCAAATACAACTGAGCGTTTCCCCAAGCCGAAATTCCTGGGCATCGATTCAAGATGAGCTCGGCAGTCGAATTGAGGCCATACTGTTGAAGCAGGATCCCCTGTCCTCTCGAATTGCCGTGTTTCCTCTCGCTCCTGTCTCAGCCTGCCTGTTCTCGGGATACCTTCTAACAAATAGGGTGAATGTGCGCGCATTTCAGTACCATCGAGACGACGCGACTTGGGCATGGCCCAAGGATGCCTGGCAGACTACGAGCCCTACTTTTCTAGAGAAGACAAGTCCGTCCTCCGCGTCCGCAGAGGTTTTCTTTCTCTTCGAGCTCACGGCGCCAATAGATGCTTCATTAACCAGGTTGGGGATCGGCGGTGAGCAGGCGGTCTTTCAATGTTCGGTTCCGGATCCTTCAACTGCGTGGCTCAAAACCAAGGCTCAGCTAGATGAGTTGGCCATGAAGGCCAGGGAGATGTTCGAGTCGGCCTCCATCAGATACCCCAAATCGGAGCGCTGGCACATTTTCTACGCCGGGCCAGCTCCTGGCGCTGTCGTGGTTGGCCAGCAGCTTAACCCGACAATGATTCCAGTAGTCCAGCTTTACGAGTTCCAACGCCCCAGCCACATCCCAAGCATCCTGATCAAGCCAAGCGATTCCGCGTTGACTCGTTGGGCATCGAGAGTCTCGGCCTGAGCTATTGAGACGCTTGAGGCTTCTCTGTCTAACCAGCGTCCCGGAGCTGATCAGTCGCGAAAAACGCCTTCATGGCCGGGAGGGATTCATGGCTGATGGAAACCCCCATCCCGCTCAAGAACCCATCACGGATGCCGTAGGGGCATTCCCCAGAATCTTCCGCTTCGCGCCGGACTTTGGGAAGTGCGGGGGCACCGCCTGAGATGGGACGCCGGCTGCCTCATCGGCAGGGGAGGAGGCTGGCGGGTGAGCGGCCGATGTCCGTTGCAACGCACCATCGCCGGCGGGCTTGATTGCCGCTGGGCCTTAAGCAGAATACTTTGCTTTCGGTGAGCGCAGGTGGTGGGGGGCCGGGCTTTTCCTTCGTGCGCAAAATTATTTTTAGGCAACAGCCACCAAAACAGCCACTCGCCCAAAATAAAAATGGCAGCCGATTTGGCTGCCTCGCATATTATTGATTTTATTGGCTTTTTGGCTCCTCAGGTAGGACTCGTTCTACTCCTTCCCTTCCTAACATATTGAAATTAAATAAGTTATTGAAAACAAACACCGAAAGATTTCGCATATTTCGCAGGTTTCGCCTGTTTCATGCTTTCTTAGGACAAATTTTAGGACAGCGGTATCTGACCTTGCCCCCGCAAAACGTAGCTCTTAGCAAGCTGTTCTAATGCGAAAGGGTATCCACCGCAACCGATGGCCGTGCCGGCAACCACGTCGTAGGCCAGCCACAATCCCCAGGAGTAGCCGTCGTTCAGGTTCGTCACTGTACCAAGGCCAAAGCAGAAGCGGATCAGAACGAGTATCGCCATGATTGAAACCATGATCGCAGCAAGAATCGTGGTCCCGGTAATGTAAGGTCCGCCTATCGGCTTTGGACTCATCGCTTACTTATCCTCGTTCTTATTGTGATTCCCATGGCGGCGAACCGCGAATAGTAGGCAGCCGAACAGCAATGCGGGCGCGATCATTCCTTTATAGACGGTGTGCTGGATGGTCTCCGAAGTGGACACGAATGATTTCTCCGGCAGCACCGGCAACCCAAGCTTGTCGAATGGAACTCCCGCGAGATAGCACACTTGTGTGCCGCCCACCTCGATCAGCCCGTAAGTTTTCGCGTTGTAGTGCGGGGACGGCCTTTCTTGCGTATCTCTAGAGTCGACAGTCCTACGCGGAAAGAATGCCAGTTTTCCTGCCGTCAACTGGTGCCGACGTTCGGCCTCGGCGCGTAGCGCTGTCACCTGACCAAACAGAGTGGCACCCGTGGGACAAATCTCGGCACAAGCTGGAATCTTGCCGTCCGCCTGACGCTGCTTACACATCTCGCACTTGCGCAAACGCGCTATCGTTTTGTCATATTCGAAGCGCGGCACGCCGAATGGGCAGGCCGCCACGCAGTACCGGCAGCCGATGCAATTGTTGGGGTTGTAACTGACGATCCCCAAAGCGGGATCCTTGGTCATCGCCGAAACTGGGCAGACCGAGACGCAGGAGGGATCAATGCAGTGCAGACAAGACTTCTTGACGAACGCGAAGCCGTCCTTCTCCTGGTCCTTGTTCTCCGCGGAGCCTTCCGAGTAGGCCTTGATCACTGTCAGTGTGAGAGCCGACAGATCAAGCGGTGCATCCCACAGCTTGTCCTCCGCATTGAACTCGGGATGCGTACTGTTTGCCTCTCGGCAGGCGGTCACACATGCCTTGCAACCAACGCACAATGTTGAGTCGAAGAGCAGACCCACCGCCTTGGGTGCAGGGTCTTTTCCTGGCGTACTTCCGCCGTCACGACCCGGGTCACCGCGCTGGCCGCACCGGCTGCCGCCGTTCCCCGCAAGAAATTGCGCCTTGTCAGGCCCATTGGCTTATCCCTTGAAACCCGTTGCGATGCTGCGTTGTGGGCGATTGAAGCATGAGGTCATTCCTCGCAGTCCGGCGGGTCTTCTGATTCGTCTTCCGAATTGTCATTTGGCAAGTTTTCCGATTTGTGTCCGTTGCCCAGATTCTTGGCCATGGCAATCGAGGCGCCCACGGCGACTCCCACGCCACCTGCAAGTACCGCGACGGAGGCTACACCGACTCCTTTGCCCTGCTCTTCGACGATGCGCGGATAGAAGGCCGGGGAGGTCACGAACTTCAACTCGGCCAAGGCGTGGATTGGCTTCTCGAAACCAATCCCCTTCTCTGTGCAGCCGATGCAGGGATGGCCCGTACCCACAGGCCAACAACCACCTCCGGCATCGCCGAACAGAACAGAGGGGCAGTTGGCGTAGGTCTCCGGCCCCTTGCAGCCCAGCTTGTAAAGGCACCAGCCGGAACGATGTCCGGCATCGCCGAATTGCCCGGCAAAGCGACCGTTATCGAAATGCGGACGCCGCTCACAGTTCTCATGTATGAGGCGCGAATAGGCGAATTTTGGACGGACTTGGTGATCGAGATCCGGCAGCCTGCCGTAGGTAATGTAGTGAATCACTGTCGACAGGAAGTTATAGGGATTGGGCGGGCACCCAGGAATGTTGACAACCGGACCTTTCCATATCTCGTTCACACCAACGCATCCAGTGGGATTGGGTTGAGTGGAAGGCACCCCTCCCCAAGAGGCGCAGGAGCCAAGCGCTATTACCGCTGCCGCATCCTTTGCGCATTCGTTCAGGAGCTCGATTGCAGTTTGGCCGCCGATCTTGCAGTAGATGCCCCCATCCCCGGCAGGAATAGCTCCCTCGACAACCAGCAAGTATTTGCCCTTGTTGGCTGCCATCGAAGCTTTGCGCATCACCTCAGCCTGATACCCCGAACCGGCGAAGAGCGTTTCATGGTAATCCAGCGAAACAAGCTCCAGGATCAGCTTGTCGAGGGCTGGGTGCTCGGAAACCAACATTGATTCCGTACAGCCGGTGCAGTCCGCGAAGTGCAGCCAGATCACCGCAGGGCGATGCCCGGCGCCAAGAGTCTGGACAATTGCCGCCTCCGCTTCTGCTGGCAGGCCCAGGGTTGCCGCCACGCCTGCACAAAACTTCAAAAACGCACGCCGGGATTGAGCAGAGTTTCTTTCGACGCCTGTCAATATCTCGCCATTCAAATGATCTTGCCTCGTGATCTTGCCGGGCGATTAGTCCCGAGCTCGGTTAACCTTGCTCCCGCACCAGAATCACATGAAGGAATCGTGGCCCATGGACGCCTTTGATGCGAGTCATTTCGATGTCTGCGGTGGCGCTCGGGCCGGAAATGTAGGTTGCGAGGGCCGGGGTGACCATCGAAAGGTCTTCCTCGCTGGAATGGGAGTTGGGCTGCTGCCGACAGCGGTCGAAGTACTCGGGCAACACCTCTACTACCTGGCTGGCGCGGAGGATGCATAGATGCCAGTCGGGCAGAAGCGTGAGGACGCGGCGGCCCTCGGCGGCGGTGTGGTGGATGACGATAGTCCCCGAGTCGGCCACGGCACATGAGGCTGCGGTGACCACGCCTTCGGCCTCTTCGATTTCAGCGGTGTTGAGCCCGTGGTCTAGCCTCCATTCGTAACCGGGAGCCAGCCAGTCGGCAGGCAATCTGGCAGGGGCGACGAAAGTGTGCCTGCCGCTGGCGGCCAATTGGGCTGCGATGACTGCGGGAAGCTCACCTGCGTTGCACTCCAACACCTCGGCATCGTATTCGCGCAGGCGATCGATCAGGAGCTGCAGGCGGGCTGCGGTAGAGAGAGAGCCGCGACGGGTGTAGTTATGTGGCAGGGCCGAGTATTCGACCGCCGCATCCGCAAGGTCTTTCCCAGGATGTTGGATGGCGGCGCGAACGCGGTCAAGGATCATTTTGCGGGACTGGACAATGGCGCTCATTTTGTCCCCCCGATCAGTTCGACACCATTTGACTGAGGGCCGCGGGATGCCCACCAACTGTGGAAGGTCTGATTGGGCAGGCCGCGCAGATCGCGAGTCTGCGTCCATTTGCCGCCCACGCTGGGCAGAGAGTGAATCCAGCCATCTTTGCGGGTGAAGAGGCCTAGGCCGATGCGTCCGAACCACTGTGCTGTATGGAAGATCCAGGCGCGGGAGAAGAGGACGTTGGCGATCCGCAGCCCCCAGTACATGGGGTCCAATGCGCGACCAGGCTGTTTGCGTTCCTGGTCGATAACCTCAGCGCGGAGTTCAAGCAGCACTTCGGGGATGTTGATTTTTACCGGGCAGACTTCGTAGCAGGCGCCGCAGAGCGAGGAGGCATAAGGCAGCGATTGTGCGTGGTGCATCTGCATCAACTGCGGCGTAAGGATGGCGCCGATCGGTCCAGGATAAACGGAGCCGTAAGCGTGGCCCCCGGTCTGACGGTAGACGGGGCACGTGTTCATGCAGGCTGCGCAGCGGATGCATTTGAGAGTCTGGCGGTGCTTGGAGCGGGCTAGGATGGACGAGCGGCCGTTATCGAGCAAGACTACGTGGAACTTTTGTGGCCCATCGCCGGGAGTGACGCCGGTCCAGATTGATGTGTACGGGTTCATGCGCTCGCCCGTGGCGGAGCGGGCCAATAGCTGCAACATCACTTCGAGGTCCTGAAAGCGGGGCAGTACCTTTTCGATTCCGGCCAGCGTGATCATGGTCTGGGGAAGCGTAAGACACATGCGGCCATTGCCTTCCGACTCGACAACCACTACACCGCCTGTCTCGGCGATGAGGAAGTTGGCGCCGCTGATGGCTGTGGGGATGGTAAGGAACTTCTTGCGGAGGTAGGTGCGGGCGGCGTTGGTGAGAACTTTCGGATCGTCAGAAAGGTCCTTGAGGCCCATGGTCCGAGCGAAGATCTCGCGTACCTGGCTGCGATTGACATGCAGTGCCGGGACAACGATGTGCGAGGGTTCTCCTTCGCCCAACTGGAGGATGATTTCGGCCAGATCAGTCTCGAAAGCATGGACGCCATTAGCCTCGAGGAAGGGATTCAACTGAATCTCAGCCGAGGTCATGGTTTTGATTTTGATGACTTCGCTGGCCTTCTCCTGACGGAGCAGGTCCAGGATGATCTGACGGGCCTGAGCAGCGTCTGCGGCCCAGTGGACCGTGCCTCCGGCGGCAGTGCAGCGGGTTTCAAACTGCTCGAGGTATGTGCCCAGGTTCTCAAGGGCATGGGTGCGGATAGCCGAAGCCGCTGAGCGCAATTCCTGCCAGTCGGTCTTTTCGGCCACCAGACTGGCGCGCTTGGCCTGAATCACATCGATGGCGTGGGCCACATTTTTACGCAGTTGTGGGTTGCGCAGAACAGGCAGCACCGCCTGCGGAAAGGGCGGGGCGAGTGTGGGATCGAGCACCGGGTGCGTAGCTGCTGGCCGGCTCATAGCGTCGCCTCCGCCGGAAACTCTTCAGTGCTGGCCAGAATCTGCGCCATGTGGATGGTTTTCATTCCAGCATACTGGCGGTGCATCGCGCCACCGAGGTGCATGAGGCAACTGTTGTCCAGAGCGGTGCAATATTCCGCGCCTGTTGAAACCACGTCCTGCAACTTGACGGCGAGCATGGCCGAGGAGACTTCTGCGTTTTTCACCGAGAATGTCCCACCGAAACCGCAGCAGCGATCCAGATTTGGCAGCGGCGCCTGATCGAGGCCGCGCACCTTTGCCAGCAGGCGGAAGGGGCGGTCACCTAGGTGGATACCGCGCAGGCCGTGACAACTGGCGTGATAGGTCACGCGGTGAGGGAAGTACGCTCCCACATCCTCCACGCCGAGCCGGTCGATGAGGAACTCGCTCAACTCAAAGATCCTGGGCAAGAGGGTCGCAAACTGGTGTCCCAGTTCCTCATTCCCCAACTCTTCGATCAGCGCTGGATACTGATCGCGGATCATGGCCACGCAGGAAGAGGAGGGAATGACGACGGTCTCAGTGTCCTGATAGAGGCGCACAAAACGCTTGGCTTGCGAGAATGCCTCGCAGCGAAACCCGGTGTTGGCGTGCATCTGCCCACAACAAGTTTGCTTCGGATGGAAATCAAGCTCGACACCCAGCCGTTCGAGCAGCCGAACCACCGCTCGGCCCGTCTCCGGGTAGAGAGTGTCGTTGTAGCAGGTAATAAAAAGCGAAGCGCGCATGTAAAGAATCTGTCCTTATTCTCGAAACCGGCGATTGCGGAAGTTTCTCGTTTCGAGTGTCTATGAATGTTGGCGTCTCAAAGGACGCAGATGCGCTCCCCAGAATGCATAGAGAGCGACAAAGACATAACCGGTCAATGGCACTGCGTACGCATTAGCAATACTTCCGGTCCGTTGCGAGATGAAACCCATGATAGGCGTGAGAACTGCGCCACCGACAATCGCCATGATGATGAGGGAAGCAGCGATCTTGGTGTTTTCGCCGAGGCCTTCAATGCCAAGTGCGAAGATTGTTGGATACATAACGGACATGAAGAAGCTCGATAGGAAGATCGTCCAGAGTCCTGCCCAACCCGGCACGAATGACCCAACTGCGAGAAGGCCAACATTGATAACGCTGTAAATTCCCATCAACCTGGCTGCGCTGACCTTACCCATAAGGGCGGACGAAGCAAAGCGCCCAATCCCGAAAGCAAAGAGTGTCCCAGTGAGAAAATAACCAGCGATTTTCTCTGGGCGATGCGTATAGTCCTGCACATACTGGATGAAGTAACTCCAGGTGCCAACCTGTGCTCCAACGTACATGAATTGCGCGCAGATAGCGGTGAGGAAGTGAGGATAGCGCAGCAGATCTTTGAAGCTGCTGTTTCCGCTGTAGCCTTCGACGCTCTCCGTTGCAACAGCCGGAAAGCGGCACCGCCAGATGAGGATTGCCAGCAAGAAGGCGAGACCGCCAATGACGAGGTAGGGATTGACTACCCGCAGCGTCTCATCGCGAAGATAACGGTTGTATGTCTTTGCCACTTTCATTGATGCAACCTGCGCCGGAGCCAGTTCAACGCCGGAGAAGATGAAGAGCGTACCCGCAAGCACGCCCGTAATGGCGCCGATGGGATTGAATGCCTGTGAGAAGTTCAATCTCCGCGCGGCGCTCTCTGGCTCGCCGAGTTGAGCAATGAACGGATTCGATGCCGTTTCAAGGAACGATAAGCCGCTGGCGATAACAAAAAGCGCCAGCAGAAAGAACCAGTACTGACCTACGAGGGCGGCGGGCCAGAAGAGAAAAGTTCCCGTCCCCAGCAAGCAAAGCCCTGCAACCATTCCGGATTTGTATCCGAAGCGGCGCATCATCAAAGCGGCCGGAGTAGCCAATAGGAAATAGCCACAATAGAACGCCGACTGAATCAGGCCCGCCTGGAATCTGGTCAGTTGAAACGACTTCATGAATTGCCGAATCAACACGTCATTCAGATTGTTGGGCAGGCCCCAAAGAAAGAACAGCGCAGTTACCAGCACAAAGGGCGCCATCATGCCCTTTGGCACCAATGGCCCTGCAGTTGTGCGGGCGTGTTCGAGTCGGCTCTCGGATTGAACCAGCATCAACTGTGTCTCCAATTACAGATCGTGTGTACCGCTTCCCACCCGGCTCGATGATTGTGGTGTCGCATGGATAGGGATCGGGCGCAGCGATTGATGGCAGAATGGGAATAGGCCTTTGTTTGTTTTCAAGATCGGCCTATTCCCATATCCCGGCAAGTATCAGAGATCAACTCCGCAGAGATTAACCTGTAGGCCCATTTCACAGAACATCGTCGCCTTGGCCGCAAGTGCGCGGTCAGCTGCTTCCGCGGTAGGCGCGTAGGCGACATTGATGTGATTGGAAGGATGACACGCCATGAACTGATTCTGACTAACACCATGCAACACGACATGCATCACAGGCCACTGCTGAGTAACTTCCTCCCAGCGCCGGTTGGTCTCTTCCTCCGGCAACGAAATGGCTGTGGCACGCCCTAAATCGACGTTAAGACTTCCGCCCTCGACATATACGCGGCTCCATACTACTTCGCCAGGCTTGCACACACCTTTCAGCGTGCCGCCTCCCAAGCGGAAATACATCGAAGGCTGTCTCTCGCTGACAGCACCCTTGTATCCCCCAACCAGGTGCGAGGCAGGCACGGCTCCGGATATCTGGAAGAGCCAGACAAACTCATCGATGCCATCGGCAGTGTATTGCTCGCCCCATCTAACGTCGTGCAGAGTAGTTGCCGGATCCAACCCCATCGCCGTCCAAACGCGATTGGTAACGATTGCGTCCACACCTGCACACTCATCGACCTCATTGAAATGCGGGAGTGGCCGACCGGCATAAAGTTCGCGACCATCGCGACTGTACGCCGGCGGACGATCGACGTTGTTCAGCAGACCCTCAACCAGGTCAGAGGCTGGCACGACGTCCTTTAGTCCTTGCTGGTACTGAATGCCGATGGCGTCACAGCCGAATTCATCGGCAATTCGGAGCGCAGCAATATACATCCTGCACTGATCGAGAATCTGCGCATCTGTAAGGTCCGTCTCTTCACATGTCCCGGTTTCGAAGCGAATTCCGCTCGCGTCCAACCAGTCGCGAACCTTCTGGGCTTCTTCCCTGGTAACTTCCCGCATAGCGGCAAAGAGGGCAGATTGACTAAGCCTTTCTTTATAGATGCCGGCAGGATTCATCAAGGCATCTTCAATCATCGCGTTCATCATGCCCATACAACCCTCATCGAAGACGCCAAGGATTGCCTTCCTGCTTTGCAACTGTTTTGCCAGTGCGCTTCCGAGTGCTCGCTCGGCTTCGCCGACGCTTCCAGGCACAAACTCATGAACGTGCGAGGTGTCGTGGACAACAACCTTGTCTTTGATCCACTGCCGAAGACCTTTCTTGAACAAGGGGTCCTTGAAGTCCTTGCTCCACAGCGTGCTGAACGGAACGCCAGCCTTGCGCAGGCAGCCATTCAGATTCAACATGCCAACCAGGCCGGGCCACTGTCCGGACCAGTTGGCAACTGTGAGAATCGGACCGCGATGCGAGAGCAGTCCAGCCCATAGGTGGCCGCTGTATTGCCAAACTGCTTCGGCCACTACAAGGGGAGCATCAGGGTGGATATGTTCAAAGATGTCCATGCCCATGCGCTGACCAGAGATGAAGCCATGCTTCAGTGTTGGGTTGTACGAATGCGCCCTGCGGACCATGATTCCCTCTTCGAGAAAGGCCGCAATCAGCATCTCTTCGAGCCCGGCCTGTGCGGCCCAGCACACTTCGTTCGCCGACTGGCGCAGATCGCCATTCGCAACCAGGACAACTTCATTCTGTGCGACAGGCTCGGCACTTACCACTTCCGGAATTGCATATGATGACATTTCAGCTCCCTCGATGTACTTGTTGCACTTTTTGTCGTTCATCTCATGCCCTGCAGGTTTCATGCTCCAGGTTGCGATATTGACCAACAACTGATTGAAAACCCTCAAACGCGTCCTGCCAGGTACCGATTTGAGCAGGAGAATACGACTCAAATTGCACAGACCGCTTCAACGCTTCCCGGCCATCGGCCAGGTCCTTCAAGTGACCTGTGGCGACAGCCTGAACCATCGCATTACCAAGCGCCGCGGCTTCCACGGGTCCCGCAATCACTTCGCGCCCACAGGCGTCCGCCGTCATCTGGCATAGGAACCGGTTCAGGCATCCACCACCGACGACACGAACCGTGGAGAGACTGCGGCGGGTAATTCGTTGCAGGCTCTCGACAGTATCGCGATAGGCAAAGCTCAAGCTCTCAAAGACGCAGCGCGCGATCTCTCCCGCTGTCTCCGGTACTGGCTGGGAGCTCTTTGCGCAGTAGAGTTGCACGGCCGCACACATGTCGGGCGGGGACTGAAACTCGCTTGACGATGGATCGATGAAAGAGCGGAATGCAGTTGCCTTCGACGCAGCCTCTTCCAATTTCGTCCATTCGTAGTGTCTCCCGGTTGCTTCCCAAATCCGCGCGCACTCTTGCAGAATCCACAGCCCAGTCAGGTTCTTCAGGAGGAGGACTCCTCCTTCCACCGACCCCTCATTCGTAAAACCGTCGTGGAAAGCCTCTTCAGAAAGATTTGGCTCGTCCGCTCGAACGCCCATCAGGCTCCAGGTTCCGCTGCTCAGAAAAACTGTGGATCGATCCAACTGAGGAATGGCCGCAACCGCACTGGCGGTGTCGTGCGAACCTACTGTAATGCAGGGGAATCCACTCGATAAACCACACTCCGACTGGGCACCTGACTGGAGGCGGCCAAGTACTGTACCCGGCAAGACAACGTCTTGGAAGATGCGCGGCGGCAAATCGAACTTCTCCAGAGTCTGGCGTGACCAGCAACGTGAGCGCAAATCGTAGAGTTCCGTCGTGGTCGCCTCGGTATACTCGGCCTTCTTTTCGCCACACAGCAGAAACTGGAAAAGGTCCGGAATCATGAGAAGAGTCTGCGCGTGGTCAAGGCGGCGGTCCTCGTGGAGCGCCATGCTGGCCAGTTGAAAGACCGTGTTGATCTCCATCGTCTGAACACCCGTGGCCAAGAACAAATCGTGCCTGGTCATCACAGGGTTCAGTGAGTCTGACACACCATGCGTCCGGACATCCCGGTAATGATAGGGATTTCCGAGCAGCCGGTCACGCTTGTCCAGCAGACAGTAATCGACACCCCACGCATCGATTCCAATTCCAGCCGGAACATAACTTCGGGATGCGCTAAATTTCTTCAGGCCTGCCTGAATCTCCGACCAAATCTTCAGCACATCCCAATGCAGGCTGGAGCCAAAGCGCACGCCCCCATTAGGAAAGCGATGAATCTCATCGAGACTGAAACGACTGCCATCCCAGCGGCAATCCATCACCCGGCCGCTCGATGCGCCCAGATCCGCCGCCAGAAAGCTCAAAGACGCGCTCATGCTTGCCCTTCCAAGGCTCCCTCTAACTTTGCGGTCACAACCTCGACCGCTTATCCCCACTTACATCGACGGCGTGCTGTGCGGCATCGTACCTGCCTAGGGATTAAATCCGCGAACGTCTTTCAGACGAACGCCGAGCACAACTCTGGCGATAGCATCCAATTGCTGCTCCGTCCCCACAAGGTGAATGGTGCGCTGTACATGGGCAATCGTCTCGTGGGGCTTGAGCGCCTTGGCTGGCGAGGACGACTCCAACTCATAAAAGTGCCCCAGTTGGGGCTTGCCAGGCGCGGGTGGGCCATCGTTATAACAGTTCGCGATGTCGCCTTTGTAGGGCTCCTTCTGGATCTTCCACGCAGAATTCACATACTCCGCCGGCTCATTTGGCTGGCTATATTGCACAATGGTCAGCACATGATTCTCAGCATCGTAGCTGCCCAGAACGCCTTTGGCGCGTTGCGGACTGATACCAAGTTTGCTGCGATAATTGGAGTCCGCCTTGAAGAAGATCACATTCGACTTCACGGCAATACGATCTTCAGGAACCGTTCCAAAATAGTCGGTGGTCACGGGAATGCCCAAGTCAGCCGGTGATCCTTCCCGAATTGGAAGGACGATTGTCGTCTGCGGAGTGGTACGGAATTGCCCAAGAACCCACAAGGACAATAGCCCTGTTTCCTTGCTCCAGGTTGTCTTGCCAAGATTGGTGAGCGTGTTCTCTGACTGGTAGCCGACCACCTTGACGCCACTCACGACAGACACTCGGAGATCGCGCCAGACCTCCGAATCGGATAGGAGGCGCACTTCCCGATCAATCCGTACTTCGAACCGCGTTCCTGAGTAGTTGGTCAGGCTGAAGTCTCTCCGCAACGTAACGGAGGTCCCGGACTGCTTAACAATGTTGAAAGGCTCGGTGTCCAGCGGCGCTGGCGTAAACCAGTGGTTTAGATCGAATAGTGCTCCGGGAGCGAAAAAGATTGAAAACTGGCCGCCTTCCGGGCCCACCCAGATGCGGTCTTCGCCGCCCACAGCATTGAAATGTTGCTGGACCTTACCCGAGCCGATCAACTCGCGGTTGACCCACCCGAAGCTCTGTCCCCCCGAGCCGTCGGCAGAGCTAGTAAGTACGCGCCCTTGCATTGCGGGCCACACGGCGATCGACGCACCCGTGAAATCATCGGAAAGAATGAGCAGCTTGCTGTGCTGATCAACAAACGAAACCACTTCACCAAAGCTGTTTCCGTTCCCTTGTTGCGCCGCGCTGGAAGCAAAGGAAGACGCAAGAGCACATGCAGTGGCAACCTTGGAAAAGCGAGCCATTTTGTTATTCATTCAAAATCCTCAACAGCGTAAGCTGCCGAATTGCCCCTTAATTCCATACCGCTTTCGATACCGGTATCGCTACCGCTGGAGTATAGCAGAGTTTATGCATAACCTTTCAAGGCCCAGCTAAGAATTCTTAGGCTGACTGAAATGATTGCGCGCAAGTTTATTCATATCTTCGACATGCATAGGAATCCTCAAAGACGCGCTTCGGAAAGTTCTATAGAGAATGG
>PLST01000268.1 GCA_003164255.1 Acidobacteriaceae bacterium
ATGAAGGGCGCCACGCTGATGACGGCTGATCCGGAGCGTGCGTTTCTCACCGTCGATTCAGGTTTCCCCCTGACGGTTCTTGAGGAGGATCTGCAAAAGGGGATCCCGTTCTCGTATGCATATCCTGCAACTGCTGTCCCGGTTCTTTTCTCTGAGCGGACGTGGACGGCCCTCAGTCCAGGGAATAGCAAGCGAGGAAACGATCTGCTGTCAGCCCTGTTGCGAGACCGCGATGTGGACCATCTCTATTCGGCCCTGGCCAAATGCGATAGCCAAACAAGGTTTGCGCTCTTCCGGTCTCCGGGATTGAAACGGCTGCTGCCTAACGCGTCGGCACTCGATTTTTACGGGAGCTGGATCTCGATTCGCTCCGGTGAAGTGATGGTGCCTGGCGGCGAAAACGCCGCGGCGGCCTGGAAGGATCTGGTAGGCGCGAGTCCAAAGTCGCAAGGAGACTTTGTGGATCGCCTGCTTGAGAAGGATCGAGGCTGGCTGGCGGCGTATTTTGATGCGATGGCGCGCGTGAGCGCGGCGCAGCAGGCGCATTTTGTGGAATCCGATCGTTTGAAGCGCCTGTACGACGCCTATCGTGAGGGCTCGCGCAACTTGCACAACACCGCGGCCGAGGGCGTTTTCCCGCGGAACGCAGGACTGCTCGTCCTGATGACGCGTACACGGTGGCAAGCAGACGGCGAACCGCAGGTTCCGGGCAGCCTGGATGCATGGAAGGAAGTTTTGAGCCACGGCCCGAACGCGGATGCCAGACACACCGGTGCGTCCAACTTCCACGCTTGGAATGACCCAGAGCAAATGCTGGAAATCATGGTGTCCTCTTCCGTTTCTGAAACTGATGATGCCAACCCACTGCAAATTTACCTGGTGGTGAGTGCGATTGACGGAGGCAGACCAGCGGGAAGCAAATTGTCGGATGCGACGGTAAGGCTGCTTGGCGACAGGTTTTTTGAATTCAACAAGTGGTATCCGATTTTTGCCGAATTCCCGGTCCTGGACGATTCCGCGATTACCGGTTTCATTGAAGCGGCCAGCCGCATCGACAAGATCGGCAATCCGGCGTTGCGCGCCAATGCTCTCGGGGCCTTTCAGGCCGACGTGGGGCTGTGGCAGATTTTTGCGCGGCAGAGACAGATCCACGACAAAGACTTGAATTCCTCCTGGAAAAGCACGATTCAGCCATTCCTGAATATCACCTCGCCGGTCGAGCTTTTTGATGCATCACGGGCTTCGCTTGAGTCGGTCCTTGTTGCATGCGGAGGGGACGCACATCTTCTTCCCGAGAACCAACTGGTTGAATTGCTGGCAGGCCCTCCTCAGAAGACTCCCGACGGACGCCGGGTGCACGAAGAATTGGCGCGCAGAATCCGAGCTGTGCTGGATGATGAGCGCCTTGTTTCGCTCGATACCCTTTTTGGGCTCTATGACGGCCTCGAGGACGTAGCACACGGAAAAGCCTCCGGAAACACCCTGCTTCCGCTGGCGGCGGAGTTGCGCGAGTTCGAGATGCCGCGTCCAATTTTCTCCGGCAACGAAAAATCTTCCTGGGCTCCGGTCGTGTACACCAGCCGCCATGCCGAGTTGCAGGTGCGAACCGATCTGACGCAGATTCTTCGCGCAGGAGGGTCGCCGGCTCAAATTGAGGCGGCGCGCGGGCTTCTTACTCCTTTTCTGCGCGACACGCTCGTAGGTTTTAATTACGCGTACTACGAACCGCCGGGCGCGCAGGTTCTGCACAACAATCCACTTTTCGTGCGTTCCCACGACTTTACTGCGTCGTCGGTGCAGGGCATTCAGCACGTCTGGGGTTCTCCTGAACTGATCGGCGTGGGCGTTACCGCCGGTGGCGGCGCTTATCTGTTGGGTTCGCTCGCGGATCTACCGTATGCACTGGCGTCAATGGAGGAGGACTTTATTGCTCCCGCGAAGGTGCAGGCATTGATCTGGCAGCAAATCGTGCCGGAGTTCCTCGTGAATGCAGTGGTGCCACGCTGGTGGGGAGTTGCGCCGGGAGAGATGCACGCCGCCGCGCTTTATCAGCGGGCTGGCGAAGAGCTCCTGATCCAATCTGCATCGGATGCTGCGCTGCGGGAAAAAGTGCTGGCCATTCTTTCCGATCGAATGCCACCCGCCGGGCTGGAGATGGCGGCCGAGGCATTGCAGGACCCGGAAACTGCGTCGGACCTGATCCATCACCTCCTTCCGGCAGACACGTTCTTCCTCACGGAAGAATTCCGGAAGAGATTTCCCGGCGACGAGCCTGCGTGGGGCAAGGCGGGCGGGGAGTTGGCGGCGGCGGTCAAACGGGATCCGGAATGGGCCAGCCCCGAGCTGATCGCCAGGGATTTTGGCGTGCCGCACCTCGAGATGGCCCAGAGCAATCAGTGCACGCTGCTGAACACGGCCATCTTTCCAGCTTCAGGCGCCTTTGATGGAAGGCTTTTTGGAGAGTCGTGGGAGTCGAGCAATCTTTACTGGGCGCGCGTGGCCGATGAAATGGGCTATTCGCCCGCAATGCTCAATATCCTGGTTCCAAATTTGACGCGGACCATGGTGGCCAACATTTTTGCAACGGAAGTGAACGATTGGCCGGCATTGCTGCGGGCACTCAATGAAACCGGAGAACAATTCCGCAAGGGCAAGATCACGGTACAGGGCGCTCGCACCATGGCGGGACAGATGGATGGTGTGCCGGTGGCTACGGCGACCGGCATGAACCGCTAAACGGGTTTTTGCGGGCGCTCCACTGGGTTCGAGCTTGAAGTGGATGACGATGCGGCAGATGCAGAGAAGAGGCAGAGGATGAAGGGACCCCACGCGATGATTCCCAAAAGAATAACGTATGCATGTCTGAATGCAGGCGTAGTCCTGTTGTTGCTGCAGGCTGCGGTGCAACGCCCGGCGGCACAGGATGAAGAGGCATCGCGCTTCCGCATGAACGTGGTGCTGGTGGAGCTGAACGTTGCCGTTACCGACAGCAAGGGCAACTACATCACCGGCCTTCGTCCTGAAGACTTTGCCATCACAGAAGACAACATCCAGGAAAAGCTCGCGAACTTTGAAGAGGGCGATGAATCCATCCGCAAGAGCAATGTGCCCGACCCGCTTGCAACACCGGTGGACCGAGACCCCGAGCCAGTCGAAGCGAAGGCCATGGGAGCCGAACCTCCGGCGCCGACGCATACACTTGCAGGCCAAACCGTGCCGGGATTCGGCGGAGCCAATGTCTTTGTGCTCTTTGACACCAGCAACTATATGTACAGGAGCTTTGTGTTCGCGCAGGATGCGATCGCCGATTTTGTGCGAACCATGCCCGATGCAAGCAAGATCGCATTCTATTCCTACAGCCGGGATCTTTCGCGCGCGGCGCTGCTTACTGAAGACCGTTTCAAGGTGGTGAATGGCGTGCGCAGCACCGTGGCTGGAGACGATGCCGCGCTCTACAACTCGCTTTTGTTGACTGTGAAGGACGCCGCGCCGTTGCAGGGACGCAAAGCGATCGTCGTGTTTTCGAATGGCCCTGACAATGCGAGCTCAGTGCCGCCGGAGGATGTAGCCGAACTGGCCCAGTCGACGGGAACGCTGATCTACATTGTGAGCACACGGCAGGCCGAGTCGGAGCCGGTTTCTTCGGCAGCGTTTGAGCGCATGAGCAAGGCAACCGGCGGCAAAGCCTATTTTGCGCGCAACTGGCGCGAGGAGAAGCAGGCGTTCGCATCGATCCGGGACGATCTGAATCATTTGTACACATTGGCCTACTATCCGCAGGCCAACCCGAATCGTGGCTGGCGCACCATCAAGGTAAAGCTGGTGGGCAAGAACCTTGAAAAATATCACCTGCGCACCCGCGATGGGTACAGCCTGCAGCAGCAGACTGAAGTCACGACGGAAGCCGACGCGACGCCCGAGCCCAATCCCGCAAAGCAGCAGTAAGCCACGCGATGACTTTGCAGAACGGCCTCAGCTGCGATCACAGCTGAGGCCGTTTGAACAAGAGGAGCTCAAGCGAGCCGCTAGGAGAACCGCGTCCGACGCCACAAAAGCGTTCCGCACACGAAGAGCGGTATCAGCGTGCCGGCGACCAGAACCAAGGTCCAGGGCAGGCTTATGGAGATCTGCTGCGCACGCGTGCCGAGGGCGAGCCATACAAACACACCCACCGCGGAGCACATGATCAGGATCTCCCACCAGGTTCGTTTGTGTGCCTTTCCGGCGTGCGGATCGTCGCCGGCAACGACCGCGGTCACCGCTTGCGTGTCAAGGCCATAGCGGTCGCATTCGCGATTCATGGCAGATTTCCAGTTCACCAACTCCGAGTCACCCGGATCGGCCATGCTGATGGCGAGCGCGCCGAGAATCATGATGCTGGATCCGGCGAAGATGAGCAGCTTTGCGGAGGGGTTGAGGCCGGCCATCTCACCGAAGACGAGCGCACCCCACGCGAGGCCCCAAAGCTGATTGGTATTGGAGAGCGGGATTCCGCGGCCGATGCCGATATATTTTGCGGCGTATTGCTGGAAGAGATCGCCGATGACCCAGCAGAAACCGCCAAGGAAGGGCCAGAAGAGCATGGGGCGGGCGCGTTGCAGTTCGTGGAACAGCGGGCCTACGCCGCCGGTGTTGATGGCGGTGAGAAGGAAGACAGTGCCCAGTTCGCCAAACGTGAAGATGGTGACGAACGAAAGCGGATTCATGCCGCTGATGTAAGCCTTGCGATAGGGAATGTACATGGTGCCGAGCAGGACACCAGCACCGAGGGCCGCAATGATGCCGACAGCGGCCTTGCCTGGCGTGTCAGAGTGCTGTGCCGTGGCGACTGCGAGAATTGCCGCGCCACCCACGATTGCGCATGCGCCGCCCAGCACCTTTGACCAGCCCTTGAAACCGGAACCACGCAGTTCCTTGAAGAGCAGCCATCCCCAGAAGAGTCCGACCAGACTATTTGTATTCCAGAGGGGAAAGGCGATGGCGAGTCCGACGTTGCGAACCGCAAAGATGGTGAGGGTATTGCCGACGGCCCACAACATTCCGGCCAGCAGCGCCCACACAATCAGGTGGGGTTTTTCGACGAGGTCCTGAAATAGAAAGCCAGTGCCCTTGAGCAGCGTGGGAACGGTCCAGCGCGCGACAAATGCGCCCATCACCATGCCCATGGAGATGATGAAGGGCGAGAACCCAGCGTTGACCAGCTTGGTTGGCGCTTCGGCGCTGCCCAGCCAGACGGCCGCGGCAAGCCCGCAAAATACACCAAGTTTGTGCAGCGAAAGCGTTGACTGCTGATAGTGGGAATTGCCGCTCACTCGTTTACCTCAGGGTCATGAGAAGTGTGGTGCCCAGGATGAGAATGCCGACAGGCACCCAAAGGTGAACATCGGTGAGGATGCAGAACAGGGTGGATCGTTTCATATGTTGGCTCATGCGTTGACCTCTTCCAGCCTGACCGGCCTGTTTTCGTCGTACGATTTGCGTGCAGCCAAGGCCATGACCACGGGAATGCGTCCGTCAATGCCGGTTACCAGCGTTGGCTTGCCTTCAAGCACGGCTTGCGTAAAGGATTTGAGTTCCAGAGCAAAGCTCTCGGTGTAGCGCTCCATGAAAAAGTTGAGAGGAAGATCTCTGTGCACGGTGCTTCCATTGCTGACAATGGCCTGGTTGGGATAGCAATTGCCGATTTCGATTTTTCCAGCACTGCCCAGGATCTCAACACGTTGGTCATAACCATAGACCGCTTTGCGGGAGTTGTCGATGGTTGCGATGACACCGTTGCGAAAGCGCATGAGAATCAAAGCGGTGTCGAGATCGCCGGCCTTGCCGATCTCCGGGTCAACCATCACGCCGGCGGACGTGTAAATTTCTTCCACTTCGTCGCCCATGAGGAAGCGGGCCATGTCAAAGTCGTGAATGGTCATGTCAAGAAACAATCCGCCGGAGGAGCGGATATAGCTGATGGGCGGAGGCGCAGGATCGCGGCTCACGATGTGCATCAGGCTGGGCTTGCCGATTTCACCGCTCTCAACCGCGTGGCGCACACGGACGAAGTTTGCGTCGAAGCGCCGGTTGAATCCAATCTGCAGTTGAACGCCTGCGGCCTCGACCGCGGCGAGCGCGGCATCGATCTTGCCAAGATCAAAGGCAATGGGCTTCTCGCAGAAAATGTGCTTGCCGGCCTCGGCGGCCTTGACAATCAGTTCCGCGTGCGTACCCGTAGGGGAGCAGATAAGCACCGCATCAATGGCGGGGTTTGCGAGGATTTCATCCGCCGAATCGGTCACCGTGGGAATGCCGCAGTGGGCGGCGAGCGCCTGCGCGGCCTCACTATCGATGTCGGTTACCGCGAGAATTTTGGCTTCAGGCAGGCGGAACGTAAGCGTCTCAGCATGCACACGGCCAATGCGGCCGGCGCCTATGAGTCCGAAATGAATTTGTTTCGACATTGTGCCCTCGCACGAAACAGCTGGAACTTGACGAGCTACTGACGGCGTTTTTCAACGAAATGTTGTGGCCTGCACCTACTCGAATTCGCAGGGAAACACCAGGCCAAACGCCACACACGAAATACGCAAGAATGATTCAGGAAAAATTGGATTCGATGGAGCGAATGTATTCGCGGTTTCGCTGCGCGCTTTCTTTGGGCGTGCCCATGCCGGGCAGAACGTCCTGTTCGACCAGGGCATAGCCCTGGTAGTCTTGCGCACTGAGCCATTTGAGGAGCGCCGGAAAATCGACGCACCCTTTACCCAGCTCGCAGAAAAGGCCGTGGCGCAGGCCAGTGAAGTAGTCCCACCCCTCGGCACGCGAACGGCGAGCGAACTCCGGCTCAAGATCCTTGAGGTGAATGTACCAGATGCGATCTTTGAACTCGTTGAGTGCGGCGACGAGGTCCACATCCTGCGAACCTGTGCCGTGGTAATAATGGCCGGTATCAAAGACGAGGCCGAGCCGCTCGGGGTTGGTCAGCTCAAGCAGGGTGGCAATTTCTCTTGGCGTTTCAACATAGCCGGCGCAGTGATGATGAAAGACGGTACGAAGGCCGGTTTCTTCAAAAACAGCTTTCGCAATCTGATCGGCGCCGCTCGCAAATGTCTTCCACTCCGCCGGCGTGAGACCATCAGAGGGAGTGACGCGGCCTGCAATGCGCGTCCTCGCGGGATCGGTGCCGTTATCGTCTGCAAGCACGAGGAACGGCGCAGGAGTCGCTGCGACTGCGGCCAGCAGGCGCGCAGTCTTCAGCGCCGCAGCCACGCCCTCAGCATGAGCAGCGGGATACTTCATCGCCACGGGAACGAACGCGCCCAGCATAACCAGGTTACGCTTCTTGATCTCCTCGTTGAGCGCAGTAGGGTCCGTGGGCATGTAGCCCCAGTCGCCCATTTCTGTCCCGGTATAGCCGGTCTCAACGAGTTCGTTCAACATGCGGTCAAAAGGAATTTGCTGGCTTGTGTCCTGGTGCTCCAGCGTGCCCCACGAGCAAGGGGCATTCCCAACGTGCAAGGTCTTCATGCTTTCTCCTTAGAACTTCCGGCTCCAATCCCTCGGCCAGCGTTCAACAATCACCTTGGTCTGCGTGTAGAACTCCACNNACCTCGTAGCGGAAGCGGCGGGCGTTGGCGCCGTCTGTGGTGAAGATGCACGCCATGTTTCCATAGCTGCGCCCGTTCACCAGCGCGATTGCTTCCTCAATGGTCTGGGCGTGCATCAGGCTGAGGACCGGCCCAAAAATTTCAGTACGCGCGGTTTCAGAATCCGGAGGAACGTCATCGAGGACGGTGGGCGCAACGAAGTAGCCGTCTTCGTAGCCCGCGATCTTTGCAGCGCGGCCATCGGTCAGAATGCGCGCGCCATCGTGCGCTCCCTTGGCGATAAGGCCTTCAATGCGCGTCTTGCTCTCGGCGGAGATCACCGGGCCCATTTCAACGCCGGCGGCGGCGCCATAGCCCACTTTGCGGCTGGTTGCCGTGGCAACAATGCGCTCAGTAAAGCTGGGCCGTGCATCGCCCACGGTAATGGCAACGGAAGCGGCAAGGCAACGCTGTCCAGCGCAGCCAAAGGCGGAGTCGGCAAGAATACGCGTGGTCATCTCCATGTCGGCATCAGGCATCACGACGACGGGATTCTTGGCTCCTCCCTGGCATTGTGCGCGCTTGCCATTGGCTGCCGCGCGGCTGTAGATGTAGCGGGCGGTGGCAGTGGAGCCGACAAAGCTGACCGCGCGAATGGCGGGATGATCGAGAATTGCGTTCACCGTTTCGCGGCCGCCATTCACCAACTGCAGCACGCCGGGCGGGAAGCCTGCCTTCTCAAATAAATGGAAAAGCTTTTGCGAAGTGATGGGCACACGCTCTGAGGGCTTGAGCAGAAAGCAATTGCCCGCCGCCACCGCGTAGGGAAGAAACCAGAAGGGAATCATTCCCGGAAAGTTGAACGGCGTGATAGCGGCGACGACACCGAGCGGCTGACGGATCATGTGCTCGTCAATGCCGGCCGCGATGTCTTCGTTGTTGACGCCCTGCATCATCATCGGCATGCCGCAGGCAGTCTCGACGTTCTCAATGGCGCGCTGCATTTCGGCGCGGCTCTCGGGGAGAGTTTTGCCGCACTCGTTGGTGATGGCCAGCGCGATGTCTTCACGATTGGCGTCGAGCAGGGCGCGCAGCTTGAAGAGAGGAAGAATGCGATCGCCCACCGGAGTGCGACGCCAGTCGACAAATGCGCGCGCGGCAACGTCGGCGGCTTCATTCACCTCGGCCGCCGGCGAGAGCGGCACCTTTGCCAGCACCTTCGTCGATGCGGGGTCGAGGACATCGAGCGTCTGCCCGGCAGCGGAAGNNTCAGAAACTTCGGCAACGGCTACGTCCCACCAGGAGTCATAGCCGGGCACGGCCTGCGAGGTGTCGGTCTCGACCACGATCACGGTGGTGCGGCCGAGCGTCTTCGCCTGCTCGAGAGCTTTTTTCAATTCGTCCAGCGTAGAGGCTTTGATCGCGTGTGCGCCGAGCGAGCGCGCATTGGCCACGTAATCCACCTTGATCTCGTCGCCATCCATCAGCCCTGAAGCCTGCGAGCGGCTGCGGTAGCTGGTGCCGAAGCCTTGCTGACCGAGCGAACGGCTCAGTGCGCCGATGCTGGCAAAGCCGTGATTGTCGACCAGGACGATGATGATCTTGACGCCCTCCTGCACCGAGGTCACGATCTCCGACGGCATCATCTGGTAAGTTCCATCGCCGAGGAACACGTACACCTCGCGGCTGGGATCTGCGACCTTGGCGCCCATTGCGCCGGGAATCTCGTAGCCCATGCAGGAGTAGCCGTACTCCATGTGATAACCGTTGGGCGTGCGCGTGCGCCACAGCTTGTGCAGGTCGCCAGGATGGCTGCCTGCGGCTGAGAGCAGGACGTCGCGCGGGCCAGCAGCCTCCCACATCGCGCCGATCACTTCGCTTTGCGCGGGCCGGCCGGGATTGTTGAGATGGAAGAGGCGATCGACTTCCTCTTCCCACTCGGCTTTGAGTCCGGCAACTTCAGCGGCATATTCCTTGCTCACGTGCAGCGTGGGCAACGCAGCAGTGAGCTGCTCAAGCACGACTCGTGCATCGGCAACGACTGGGATGGCGCCGACCTTGTAGGCGTCGAATTCAGCGGTGTTGTTGTTGACGAAGCGCACGTCGGGATTCTGAAATGCAGTCATCGATGCGGATGTGAAGTCCGCATAGCGTGTACCGATGCCGATCACGAGGTCGGCTTTGGCGGCAAGGCGATTGGCTGCCAGTGTGCCGGTGGCGCCGATCGCGCCCATCGATTGCGGATGGT
>PLST01000625.1:0-162 GCA_003164255.1 Acidobacteriaceae bacterium
GGCCGTTCTCAAGAATCGCGACCACTCCATAGGCCTGTGTGCCGTCAGGGTATTTGCCCACATGGTCGGTGACCGTGTAGCCCAGCTTGCGCAATTCACCGGCGATGAGGGCCGAGGTTTTCTCTTCGTGCTGGGAGAGCTCTGGATTCCGGTGCAGGTGCA
>PLST01000625.1:205-3814 GCA_003164255.1 Acidobacteriaceae bacterium
CTTTGGGCCAGCGTACCATAGAGAGCTTTGGCGGGCAGGCGGGGATGCAAAGCCTCTGCGGCCCCAGGGGTCCCTCGGAGAAAATTTCCTATTGCATTCCCATAGGGGTTTTGATTAGAGTTCTCCTATTGCTTTCAAATAGGAGCGGGAAGATGGCGGAAAAGACCGATGTGTGGCAGGGAACGCTGGCGCTAATGGCGCTGAAGACGCTGCAGGCGATGGGGCCACAGCATGGCTACGGGCTGGCGCGTCGCATTGAGCAGACCAGTGGCGACCGGTTGCAGCTAAACTACGGCACGCTCTATCCCGCTCTGCTGAAGCTGGAGCAGGAGGGATTCATTCGTTCGCGCTGGGGGGTGTCAGAAAACAATCGCAAGGCGAAGTTCTACGAATTGAGCAAAGCCGGGCAGCGAAGGGTGCTCAAGGCCGCAGCCGAGTGGGAGCAGACGACCGAAATCCTGGCGCGCTTTCTTTCGCCGGCCCACGAAGGGTGAGGAGAAACGATGCGCAAACTCAAAGCATTGTGGATGCGGTTGCGTGTCCTTCTTGCGGGAAGAAGCGAGGATGGAGAGTTCGACGCCGAGCTGGAAAGTCACGTTGCGATGCACGTGGAAGATGGAGTCCGTGCAGGCATGAGCGCCGAAGAGGCACGACGGCAAGCACTGTTGCGCCTGGGCGGCGCAGAGCAGACCCGACAGGCATACCGCGAGCGCCGGACCCTACCATGGCTTGAAAATCTTGTGCGCGACGTCCGCTATGCGCTGCGCGGATTCCGGCGCAACCCTGTCTTCACCATCACGGCCATCGCCACTCTCGCGCTCGGCATTGGCGCATCCACCGCGGTGTTCAGTGTAGTCGATCGCATTCTTTTCCGCGGCCTGCCCTATGCTCATGATGACCGTCTCGTTTCTGTCGGCTTGGTGCAGTCGCTTGAAAAGCAGGAATTCACGCTGGGTGGCTTCTTCTACGAGTGGCGCGACAACCAGAAGCCCTTCTCGTCCATGACATTCGAGCGTGGGGTGAATGCATGCGATCTGACTGAGGCAAATCCTGTCCAGTTGCAATGTGCGCGCGTGGCGCAAACGTTCCTGCCCACGTTTGGCATCTCTCCAGAGTTGGGCCGCAATTTTCTTCCGGAAGAGGACCTTCCCAACGGCCCGAAGGTCGCGCTCATTTCTGATGGACTGTGGCTAAGCCGCTACAATCGCGATCCAAGAGTCTTGAACAGGACGATTGATCTCGACGATCATCCGGTGCGGATTCTCGGCGTCCTTCCCAAAGATTTTGAGATGCCGCGCCTTCAACCCGCAGACATTGTTCTTCCAGCGGCCGTGGATGTGGCCATGCAGCATACAGTCAACTCCGGTATCGGTTATCCGATGTGGGCATTTGCGCGCCTCAAACCCGGTGTCAGCGTTGCCGAGGCCAGGGCCGAAATGGAGCCACTCTATCTGCACACGCAGCAGTGGATTCCTGCGCAATTTCGCGAGGAATTCAGGCTGCAGATCCGCTCCATTCGAGACCGCCAGATGCAAGACGCCTACACCGCCGCGTGGGTACTGCTGGGTGCCGTCTTTGCCGTCCTCCTGATCTCCTGCGCAAACGTAGCCAGTTTGTTCTCGGCACGCGGTGCGGCGCGGCAGCGTGAACTGGCCGTACGTTCCGCGCTGGGCGCCAGCCGTGGCCGGCTCATCCGTCAAACTCTCACAGAGGCACTCGTTCTGTCTCTGGCTGGTGCTGCCGCTGGATGCGTCCTGGCGGAACTTCTGCTGCGCGTCTTCATCGCGATCGCGCCCACTGGCGTTCCCTTTCTGGCTGCGGCCCGGCTCGACTTGCGCATCGTGCTTTTCACGGTGCTTGTCTCAATTGTCTGCGCGGGTCTTTGCGGAATCACGCCCGCGCTTGAGAGGCCGCGCGCCACGGCACTGGTTGCGCGATCTATGAAATCCGGCACTCACGCTCGCTTGCGGCGCGTGCTTGTGGCTGCGCAAATCGCAATCAGCGTGGTTCTGCTTTCAGGCGGAAGCCTGCTGGTGAAGAGCTTTTGGAATCTCGAACAACAAAACCTGGGCATGAAGACGCGCGGCGTGATCGCCGTTCATGTTCCGCTGAGCGGAGCGCGCTACACGACGACACAGGCGTATATGGACTTTTATCTTCGCGCGGAGGCGGCTCTGCGGCGCTTGCCTGGTGTGATCGCGGTCGGGATAAGCGACTCACTTCCACCGGATGCAAACGGATGGCATGGCGGCACGCGCCTCGCGGACATGTTCGTTGCCGGCAAGCCGAGCACGCCGGCTGGAACCGGAGGCACCGTTGTAACGCGTAACGTGACGCCTGGATATTTTCAGGTTCTCCAAATTCCGATCGTGGCTGGGCAGGGTTTTACTGAAGAAGAACGGCGGCTGAGCGATCATCCAATGATCCTGAGCAGGACGCTTGCCGCTCGCCTGTTTCCCGAGGAAAATCCTGTTGGACAGCATATCCAACAGGCAACGTACAACCCATACTTCACGCTGAGTGGTCCGGTCTATACGGTTGTAGGTGTTGCAGCGGACGTGAAAAACGCGGGCCTCGCCGGCCAGGACGATCCGGAATACTACACGCTTCGCCGCGATAACGCAGACGACTGGAGTGCCCATGCAGTGATTGTCCTCGAGACGACGCTACCCGTTTCCGTCGTGGCTCCGTGGATTCGCACACAGATTGCGCAGATCGATTCGACTGCTCCGGCGGAGATCGAGACACTCACACAAACCGTGAATAGATTAGCCGACAGGCCGCGATTTGAAACGGCGCTGCTCGGCTTCTTCGCTCTCTGTGGCCTGTTGATGGCGGTCATCGGGCTTTATGGCGTGATTGCTTTCATGGCGGCGCAGCGCACCCAGGAGATCGGCGTGCGCATGGCTTTGGGCGCAACACGAATGGATATTCTTCGCCTGATTGCCGGCGAGGGCGTGCGCTTGATTGTGCTGGGTGGAGTTGTCGGGCTGGGAGCGGCGCTGGCAGCCGCACAGTTGCTGAAGAGCCTGCTGTTCCATGTGGGTACGCACGATCCTGTCAGTTTCATTGCCGTTACGTTGCTGCTTGCCCTCGTCGCGCTGGCAGCGACACTCATTCCAGCGCGCGCGGCGATGAATACAGATCCCATGAATGCACTGCGGGTGGAGTAGAGCCGCTTGCATCTGGCGCAGCCTGCACGCAGTGGCAACGGCCGGATGCTACACTCCGGCAAAAGGAGACTTGTGGATGAAAGCAAGCGCACTCGAGTTTCGCCTGCGAATGGTGATCATGGTCGCCATTGTCGTATTGGGCTTCGTGGCTCCATGGATTGAAGCTCTGCATATTGGCGAGCGCAATTCGCTGCTGGAGTGGCTGTCGCTTGAAGCAAGCCGGACGGGCCTGTTGCGCTTCACCTATGCCACGCCGGTGGTGATTCTTCTGGGCTCGCTCATCGCGCTGATCGGGGCGATTCTACGCGTGTGGGGCTCGGCCTACCTCGGGTACGGCACAGTTCACCACGGAGAGATGCAAGCGGGCGGCGTGATGGCCGACGGTCCTTACCGGTATGTGCGCAATCCGCTCTACCTTGGCGGGTGGTGCATGATG
>PLST01000107.1 GCA_003164255.1 Acidobacteriaceae bacterium
AGCGGGAATCGCCGGTTGCAACTATTTGCCGGATGGATTCGTCCATCAAAATACCATGCATGCGCAAGGAAGGGTGAGTTGTGGGGTTTTTTATTCAGGCCTCTCCGTTCCGTCCCGGAACCAGACGCAAAGCAAGCTGTCGAGCGGGCTTTCGCTGATCCGGCGCACCGCATGCCAGGACGGTAAATGGTAGCTTCAACATGCCATTTTGCGTGTGAGAAAATATTGTAGACAATCCGAATGTTTTGAATCCTGACATTCGAGAAGAAGAAGACGATGGACCAGCCTTTGTCTGTTTCAAATTCTGCCTCGGGGCTTGAGCCCGCCAACTCCGCAAAAAAGCGTCGCCACCGCTGGATCTGGGTGATCATTCTGCTTCTCTTCGGACTCCTGTTTTTCTGGGTGTACAAGCAGCATAGCGCCAGTACGGCAGTACCTGCCGGCGGCAACCGCCGCGGAGGCATGGCCGGTCCTGTGCCTGTCACCCTGGCCACGGCCACAAAGGGCAGCATCGGCGTCTATCTGAACGCCATCGGCACCGTCACGCCGGTGTATACCGACACCATTACCTCGCAGGTGACGGGCGTGATCACGGCGGTGCACTTCCGCGAGGGCCAGGCGGTCCACAAGGGCGATCCGCTCATTGACATTGATTCCCGGCCCTATGAAGCGCAACTGGAACAGGCGCAGGGCACGCTGGAGCGTGATCAGAACCTGCTCGCCGAGGCGCAGATGGACCAGAAGCGCTATCAGGATGCGTGGGCCAAGAATGCCATCCCGCGGCAGACGCTCGAGGACGAGGAAAAGGTTGTGCTTCAGGACCAGGGAACCGTGAAGAACGACGAAGGCACGGTGCACTACGACCAGGTGCAGGTGGCTTATTGCCACATCGCCTCGCCGATCAACGGGCGCATCGGGCTTCGCCTGGTTGACCCCGGAAATCTGGTAACTGCCAACTCCACCACTGCTCTTCTGGTCGTCACGCAGGTACAGCCGATTACCGTAATCTTCACGCTGGCCGAAGACAGCCTGCAACAGGTTCTGCAACAGATGCGGGGCGGCAAGGCTCTTGAAGTCGATGCCTACGACCGCACCAACACCAAGCTGATTGCGAAGGGCAAGCTGATCACCGTCGACAACCAGATCGATACCGTGACCGGAACCGTAAAGTTGCGTGCGCAATTCGACAACCGCGACGGCCAACTCTTCCCCAATGAGTTCGTCAACACGCGCCTGCTGGTGAAGACTCTCGATAATCAGGTTCTGGTTCCTTCTTCGGCGATTCAGCACAACGGCAGCACAGACTTCGTGTATCTCATTCAGGGACTCACCCCGAACGCTCCCGGCCATTCCGCCGGTCCACCAAACGGTGGTCAGGGCGGAGGACACCACGGAGGCGGCAGTGGCAACGGCGGCGGCGGTGGCGCTGGCGGCAACGGTGGCGGCGGCGGCGGCAGCAATCAACCGGTCGGCAAAGCCGTCAAGACCAACGTGAAGTCGGGGATTTCCGATCAGGGCAATACGGTCATCACATGGGGCCTCAAGCCTGGCGACGTCGTAGCCAATAGCAGCTTCCAAAAGTTGATTGACGGCTCGCCGGTCACGCAATCCACGGTCGTCATACCGTCCACCGACACCGACACCACAGAGGCCGCTCCATGAGTCCGTCCCGCCCATTCATTCTGCGGCCGGTTGCAACGTCGTTGCTGATGGCCGCAATTTTGTTGGTGGGCATCGTCGCATTCTTTCAGTTGCCGGTATCGGCGCTGCCTGAAGTGGACTATCCGACGATCCAGGTGCTCACCTTCTATCCCGGCGCCAGCCCTGACGTGGTCGCCACCACCATCACTGCGCCGCTGGAGCGCCAGTTCGGCGAGATGCAGGGCCTGAGTCAGATGACCTCGACCAGCGCCGGTGGCGTGTCGGTCATCGTTCTGCAATTCAGCCTCTCGCTCTCGCTCGACGTCGCCGAAGAAGAGGTGCAGTCGTCGATCAATGGCGGCCAGACTTTTCTGCCTTCNNCTCACGCTGGCCATCAGTTCCGACAGCATGCCCCTGTCCCAGGTCGAGGACATGGTGGATACCCGCCTCGCGCCGAAGTTGTCGCAGTTGAGTGGCGTCGGCCTAGTGAGCATCAGCGGTGGCCAAAAGCCCGCGGTGCGCATCCAGGTGAATCCGGTCGCCCTTTCCTCGCACGGCCTCAACCTGGAGGACGTGCGCACAGCTCTGGTCCAGTCCAGCGTCAACTCCGCAAAAGGTAACTTCGACGGGCCGCGCCAGGACTATCAGATCGACGCCAACGATCAAATCAACACCGCCGATGACTACAACAATGTCGTGATCTCCTACAGCAATGGCGCGCCGGTTTTCGTTAAAGACGTCGCCAATGTAGTGAACGGCGTAGAAAACACCAAGCAGGCCGCTTGGATGGGGCTGACGGGCAACGGTTCCACCGGTCCTTCGCTCACGCCCGCAGTCATTCTGAATATTCAGCGCCAGCCGGGCGCCAATACCATCACGGTCGTCAATTCCATCCAGAAGGTTCTGCCCCAGCTCGAGGCGAATCTTCCCGCCTCGATCAAAGTAACCACCATGACCGACATGACCACCAGCATTGAGTCGTCGGTGCACGACGTGTACTTCGAGCTGGGGCTCACCGTTGTCCTGGTGATCGCGGTGATCTTCTTGTTCCTGCGCAGTTGGCGCGCCACCCTGATTCCCTTCGTGGCTGTGCCGCTCTCGCTCATCGGCACCTGCGCCGTCATGTACCTGCTCGGCTACTCGCTCGACAACCTGTCGCTGATGGCGCTCACCATCTCTACCGGCTTCGTGGTCGATGACGCCATCGTGATGATCGAGAACATCAGCCGCTTCCTTGAGGAGGGCATGCCGCCTCTCGAAGCCGCCCTCACCGGCGCCGAGCAGATCGGTTTCACTATCGTATCGCTCACGGTTTCTCTGGTTGCGGTGCTCATTCCGTTGCTGTTCATGGGCGACGTGGTCGGCCGCCTCTTCCGCGAATTCGCAGTGACGCTGGCCGTCACCATCGTCATCTCCGCGGTCGTCTCGCTCACCCTCACGCCGATGATGTGTTCGCGCATCCTGCGCCACGATCCCAAGCAGAAGCAGAGCCGCCTTTACCAGTGGTCGGAGAACTTTTTCAATAGGCTGATCGCCTTTTACGGGCGCACGCTGCGCGTGGTGCTGCGCTATCAGACCATTACGCTGCTGGTGGCCCTCGCAACCCTCGTTCTTACCGTCGTTCTCTACATCTTCATTCCCAAGGGATTCTTCCCGGTACAGGATACCGGTGTCATTCAGGGCATCTCCCAGGCTTCGCAATCCATCTCCTTCGAGGCCATGAGCGAGAAGCAGCGGGAAATTGCGCAGATCATTCTTCAGGATCCCGCGGTGGAGAGCCTCTCTTCCTTTATCGGCGCCGACGGCATCAATACCACGCTCAACAGCGGCCGCATTTCCATCAATCTCAAACCCATCNNTTTACATGCAGCCGGTGCAGGACATCACGGTGGACGATCGCGTGAGCCGCACGCAATACCAGTACACGCTTGAGGATCCCGATGCGAATGAGCTGAACGACTGGACCAACCGTTTCGTGACGCGGCTGAAACAGTTGCCGGAACTGGAAGACGTGGCTACCGATCAGCAATTGGGAGGGCTGGCGGTATCCCTGGTGATCGACCGGGTCACCGCCTCGCGGCTTGGCGTCGCGCCTTCGACTATCGATAACACTCTCTATGACGCCTTTGGCCAGCGGCAGATCAGCACGATGTATACCCAGGTAAACCAGTACCATGTCATTCTCGAGAGTCAGCCGGAGTTTCAAAAGGATCCCAATAAGCTGAACCAGCTTTACATACAGGCCAATGCGTCTTCAGGCGCGACCGGCGCGGGAGCCTCTTCCTCTTTTGCGTCATCCGGGTCGTCCTCCGCCGGGTCCAATTCGCTGACGAAGTCGGCATTGTACACTCCATCCGCGAATACCCTCGCTCCTCCCGGGAATGCGCTCTCGGCGAGCGCCGCGACGGCGGCGTCCAGCAAGGGGGCCGCGTCGGCGGGCATTACCAGTTCGACTCCGAGCGCCGCGATTCCGCTGAGCGCTTTTGCGCATTTCGAGAAGACGACGGAGTCACTTGCCATTACCCACCAGGGGCAGTTTCCGGCCATCACCGTATCGTTCAATCTCGCGCCGAATGCCGCGCTGGGCAATGCCATTACCAGCGTCAACAAAGTGCAGAAAGACATGCACATGCCTCCCACCCTGCAGGCGGGGTTTCAGGGCACGGCGGCATCGTTCACGAATTCGCTGGCGGGCGTGCCGTTGCTCATTCTTGCCGCGCTGGTGACGGTGTATATCGTGCTTGGCGTTCTGTATGAGAGCTTTGTACACCCGATTACCATTCTGTCCACCCTGCCGTCGGCGAGCGTCGGCGCGTTCCTCGCACTGATTCTCTTTCACCAGGATTTGAGCATGGTTGCGATCATCGGCATCGTCCTGCTGATCGGCATTGTGAAGAAGAACGGCATTATGATGGTGGACTTCGCGCTGGAAGGCGAGCGGAAGCACGGCAAGAACGCGACGGACGCGATTTTCGACGCCTGCCTGCTCCGCTTCCGCCCCATTATGATGACCACCATGGCGGCGCTGCTGGCTGGGCTGCCGCTGGCGCTGGGAACCGGCTTCGGTTCCGAGTTGCGCAAGCCGCTGGGCATCGCCATGGTGGGCGGACTGCTGCTGAGCCAGGCTCTCACGCTTTACACCACGCCCGTCATCTATATCTTCTTTGACAATCTGGGGCGCCGTTTTTCCCACAAGTCCAGCCAACCGGAAATCGGAGGCGCGGAACTGGCAGGCCCCGCATGAACATTTCCGCGCCCTTCATTCACCGGCCAGTGGCTACGACGCTGCTCACGGCGGCGATCGCCCTTGCCGGGGCGGTCGCGTTTGAGGTGCTGCCGGTATCGCCCCTGCCGGAGGTGGACTTTCCGACCATTTCGGTTAACGCCGGTTTGCCGGGGGCCAGCGCCGACATTATGGCGTCGTCCGTGGCCACTCCCCTGGAGCGGCAGCTCGGTCATATTGCGGGTGTGACAGAGATGACGTCCGCAAGCACGCTCGGCAGCACATCGCTCACCATTCAGTTCGACCTGAGCCGCGACATCAACGGCGCGGCGCGCGACGTGGAGGCTGCCATCAATGCGGCGCGAACCTATCTGCCCGCCAACATGCCCGGCAATCCGACGTATCGCAAGGTCAATCCCTCGGACGCCCCGGTCATGATCCTCGGTCTTACCTCGGCCAAATACGGCCCCGCAAAGGTGTATGACGAAGCCTCCACGGTCGTCGAACAGAAGCTATCGCAGATACAGGGCGTGGGGCAAGTCAGCGTCGGAGGCGGCGCGCTGCCGTCCGTGCGAGTGGACGCCAATCCGACGCAATTGGCCAGCTACGGACTTAGCCTTGCGAGTTTGCAGTCCATGCTGAGCCTGCAGAACGCGGACTTGGCGAAAGGCCAAATCTCCGATGGCATTGTGACCGCGGACATCCTAGCCAACGACCAGATCTCGCTCGCGGAGGGCTACAAGCCGCTGGTGGTCGGTTATAAGAACGGCGCGGCGATCCGGCTGTCCGATGTCGCAGAGGTAACGGACTCCGTGCAAAACGTCCGCGCCGCCGGCTATTTGAACGGCAAGCGCTCCATCTCCGTCAGCATCTACCGCCAGCCCGGCGCCAACATCATTGACACGGTGGACCGCATACGCGCGCAACTTCCATCTATCCAGGCATCTATTCCGCTCGGCATCGATACCACCATTGTTCTCGACCGGACCACGACCATCCGCGCATCGGTCGGCGACGTCGAGAGGACGCTGCTGATTTCCATCGGGCTTGTCATCGTCGTGGTATTCGTTTTCCTGCGCAACGGCCGCGCCACGCTGGTTCCCGCCGTCGCGGTGCCTGTCTCGCTGATCGGGACGCTCGCAGTGATGTATCTGTTCGGATATAGCCTCGACAACCTCTCGCTAATGGCCCTGACCATCTCAACGGGATTTGTGGTGGATGACGCCATCGTGGTGATGGAGAATGTCACGCGCCACTTGGAAAACGGCATGCAGCCTTTTGCCGCGGCGCTCAAGGGCGCGGAAGAAATCGGCTTCACCGTCTTCACCATCAGCATTTCGCTGATTGCCGTCTTTATCCCTCTTCTGTTGATGGGCGGAATCGTTGGCCGCCTCTTCCGCGAATTCGCCGTCACTCTTTCGACGGCCATTTTGGTGTCGATGGTCATCTCACTGACCACCACGCCGATGATGTGCGCCTACTTGTTGAAAGACCAGCGTGCGCAAGAGCATGGACGCCTCTACACGGTTAGCGAGAGGTTCTTCGACTGGGTGCTGTCGTTGTATCGAAGGAGCCTGCGTTGGGTGCTCGATCATCCGGCTTCCACTCTCGTCGTTCTCTTCCTCACCATTGCGCTCAATGGGGTGCTGATCGTCCGGATTCCGAAAGGCTTCTTCCCGCAGGAAGATACGGGAGCGATCAGCGGCTCCGCGCGAGGGCCGCAGGATTCGTCCTTCCCGGCGATGGACGACTCCATCCAGCGGATCGGGGCCGTGATCAAGAACGATCCAGCCGTCGCGAATGTGATTGGGTTTACCGGCGGCAACGGGGCCACCAATACCGGCTCCCTCTACGTCGCGCTGAAGCCGCTGGCGGCGCGGAACGTGAGCGCCGCCCAGATCATCGACCGCCTGCGCCCGCAACTGAACCGTCTGCAAGTGGCTTCCGCGTTTCTCCAAGCCGTGCAGGATCTGCGCATCGGAGGCCGGTCCAGCAATGCAATGTATCAGTATACCCTTCAATCCGACAACATGCAGGATCTTACCAAGTGGGGACCTATCCTGCTCAACGCGATGAAGCGCCTGCCGGGTCTACAGGATGTTAGCTCGGACCAGCAGAATGGCGGCCTTGATGAGCTGATGACCTACGATCGCGTCACGGCGGCAAAGCTCGGCCTCACCGTGCAGTCGCTGGATTCGGCGTTATACAGCGCATTCGGCCAATCGGAAGTATCGATCATCTACACACAGTTAAATCAATATTACGTGGTGCTGGAAGTCGCTCCGCAGTTTTGGCAAAGCCCGGAAGGACTGAAAGACATCTATCTTCCGACGTCCAGCGGCAGTGAAATTCCGCTGCTTGCGGTGGCCAGGGGCCAATCCAACACGATACCGCTGGCCGTCAACCATACGGGCTTATTCCCCTCGGTCACCGTGTCCTTCAACCTCGCGCCGAATGTGTCGCTGAGCGACGCCACTGCGAGCATCAGCCAGGCGGAAAAGCGGCTCGGCACGCCTTCCACGATCCAGGACTTTCCCGCCGGCACGCTGCTGGCGTACCAGCAGTCGCTGAGCACCGAGCCCATCCTGATTCTGACGGCGCTGCTGGCGGTGTATATCGTTCTCGGTATTTTGTATGAGAGCCTGGTCCATCCACTAACGATCATTTCCACGCTGCCGTCGGCAAGCGTGGGCGCCATGCTCGCACTGATGCTCTTCAAAGTGGATCTGAACGTTATTTCCATTATCGGCATCGTGCTCCTGATTGGAATCGTAAAGAAGAACGCGATCATGATGATCGATTTCGCTCTTCAGGCGGAGCGCCAGGAGGGAATGAGCGCCGCCGACGCGATTTTTGAAGCGTGCATGTTGCGCTTCCGTCCCATCCTGATGACCACGATGGCCGCATTATTGGGCGCTTTGCCTTTGGCGCTCGGGACGGGCACGGGGTTTGAGCTCCGCCGGCCCCTTGGCATCACGATTGTGGGAGGGCTGATTCTGAGCCAACTACTCACGTTCTATACGACGCCGGTCCTCTACCTGGCCTTCGACCGGCTGCGGCTACGGATGCGCGGAAAGCAACGCGGCGCCTTTACCCAAGGGGCTGGACCGGCCCCCAGCGCTGCAACTTAGTTGCCAGATGAGACGGCCTGGAAGGAAAAATCTATGACCGGTGAGCTTA
>PLST01000628.1 GCA_003164255.1 Acidobacteriaceae bacterium
ATTCCGGCAAGCGCTAGCAGCAGGAAGATCGGAATCAGGGGCAGCACGAGAGTCAGCAACAAGCCAATGTCGGGTTTGCCGTCCTGCGCGATTTGCTGAAACAACCGGATAAATCCGCGCACGAAGGGGATTGCGATCAATACCATCACGCCCAGGAAGCCTAGTCCCACCGCAATATTGAGCCAGAAAAAGCGCATGGCCTGCCCGCCGTAGAGCCCCCATCCGGTGTGAATGAGCTTGGTGTTGGTGGTCAGGCAATGGAAGTAGGCGAACCGCAGCCGCGTAATCAGATAGAAGATCACGATGGACAGAAGAATCATGACCACAACGGCTGCGCCAATCGCCGCGAGCACTCCCGGCGTAAGCCAGGTAGGCCATCCAGAACCGGGCCATCCGGGTGTCACGGGGAACGGCGAATGGCCCGTCGGTGCATGTCCATTCGACCCGAACGAGTGCGACGAGGATCGGAACGAGTTGCCGCCGACTCCTTCAGTGATGATCGCGACGAGGCTCAATTTCAGATACGTTCCCCAGGTGAATTGCCTGAAGAGAAACTCCCTGGTGCGTTGAATGGCAAGCGAGACGGAGTCTACGGCGGAGATGGGGATCATTTGGCACCTTTCTGGAGCAGGCCCAGCGTACCACTGAATTACGCGGAATCAATGGGCGAAGTTCCGCAGCGGGTGGGGAATTGCGCCCCACCATGCGTCGAATGCCGCAAGGGCGCGTTCGCACACGATGCGATGGCGCTCCTTTTTGTCGCGGACTTTCTTGCGCAACTCCTCTTCCAGGGGCTCAAGAAGGTCGAAGGTGATGTTGGCGGGTTGAAAGTTCTTGGGATCGGCATGGGTAATGTAGTGGACCAGGGAGCCAAGAGCCGTCGGGCGCGGGACGGGGACTGGTTCTTCACCGCGCACAATTGCAGCGGCGTAGAAGCCGGCCAACATGCCGGTGGCGATGGACTCGGTGTAGCCTTCGACGCCGGAGAGCTGGCCGGCAAAGAGGATAGGATGGTCCGAACTCTCCGGTCTTAAAGGCGAGATCGGGGGCACCCGGGTTTTCAAGCGCAGACACTCGTCCAACAGCAGAGGCGCCTGGATGTAGGTGTTGCGGTGGATCTGGCCGTAGCGCAGGAAGTGTGCGTTTTCAAGGCCGGGAATCAGGCGCAACACGCGAGCCTGTTCGCCAAACTTGAGGTGGTTCTGAAACCCGACGAGGTTGTAACTGTCGGCCCGCACGTTTTCCTTGCGCAATTGCACAACGGCCCAGGGAGTTTTTCCAGTGCGCGGGTCGCGCAGGCCTACCGGCTTCATGGGGCCAAAGCGCAGTGTGTCGCGACCGCGCCGGGCGAGCACCTCGATGGGCAAGCATCCCTCAAAATAGTCCAGCTTCTCCCATTCCTTTGCCTCCGCTGCCTCAGCGGCAAGCAAGGCATCAAGAAAAACGTCGAATTCTTCGCGATTCATGGGGCAGTTGATGTAGTCAGCCGTTCCCTTATCCCACCGCGCGGCCATGTAGACGCGATTCATGTCAATGGATTCGGCATCGACGATGGGTGAGATCGAATCGTAGAAGGCCAAGTGACCAGAGCCGGTTAGGCGCTCAATTTCGCGGCTGAGCGAGTCAGAGGTAAGCGGACCCGTGGCAAGAATGGTGAGCGCATAGGCCGGATCGGGCGCCAGGCTCACAACTTCCTCGCGGACCACGCGAATGTGCGGCTCGGCTGCTATAGCTTCTGAAATCATCCTGGAAAACTCAACGCGATCGACAGCCAGTGCGTGGCCTGCAGGTACGGCTGTCTTGTCTGCTATTTTCAAGAGCGCAGATCCTGCCCGGCGCATCTCCTGCTTGAGCAGCCATGGAGCCGTATTGGGTGATTCGCTCTTGAGAGAGTTGGAGCAAACCAGCTCGCCAAAGTCCGTGGTCTGGTGGGCAGGCGTGAGGCGAGGCTTGCCGTCAACCATGGCGCGCATTTCGTAGAGATCCACGTCGCAGCCATGGCGAGCAGCCGTCAGCGCGGCTTCGGGGCCGGCCAGTCCTCCGCCAACGACGCGAATCCTCATGGTTCAGGCTCCAGTTTCACTTCAGAGCCTGCCAGGCGACGCAGCGGTTCTCCTGAGAGGCGAACATTTCGCCATTCATCAAGGAACTCTGCTCCCATTGCGCTATAGAAGTCGATGGCCGGGGTGTTCCAGTCGAGGACCTCCCACTGCAGCCGCTGACAACCGCGCTCAAGCGCAAAAGCGGCGACCCTCTTGAGCAACGCCTTTCCGAGGCCGAGGCCACGATATTCCGGCTGGACGAACAGGTCCTCAAGATAGACCCCAGGCTGCCCCTTCCAGGTGGAGTAGTTGAAGAAGTAAAGGGCGAACCCGACGGGCAGACCATTCTGTTCGGCGATGTGGCAGTAATAGAACGGGTTGGGGCCGAATCCATCCCGGCGCAGACCCTCCTCAGTCGCCGTGACGGCGTCTGGCGCGCGCTCATAGGTGGCCAGCGCGCGAATAAAAGCCAAGATTTGCGGGACATCCGCAACCGTTGCGGTCCGAATCGTGGTTCCCATTTCTTCATTCTAAAGTGTGATAGAGGCCACATGTAATCAGCGACCTAAGGTACTAGGATGATGGGTCGGGGGTGTTGCGCAAGGATTGCGGAAGTACCCAAGGTGCAACCCGGGACTCGTCTTATCCGTCCTAGTGACACGGGAGGAGTGAATTTTTGGCTCCAGCCGGGCTAACAGCCCTTGTGCCGGGTGCACGGTTGGATTTAACTTTGGTTCTGCCGAGAAATCAGATCTGCGCAACGGTCCAGCCGTTCATAGGGGCACCCATCCGCAGGGGAAACCTGATTTCGGGCTCTTCAAGTTTTGCGGCAAGGCGTGTTGTTCGGTGCAGTGGATCGCATGGCCTGGCTGGTTGGAGATGAGGCGCAGGCCTCTCCCAGCAAAGTAAAAGAGATAAGATTTTTTGAGCACGCGGGCAAGATGGTTCGCGATGCTCCCAAGGAGAAGAACATGAAGCGCAACATTTCACTTTGGCTGGGTCTGCTGGCCTTCGCCCTTTTGCCCGCTTTTGCCCAGACCCCGGCCGGTCCCACGGGTAAAGTGCATGGACATGTGACCAATCCCACCGGTGAGCCCCAGGCGAATGGCACTGTAGGCCTTTCGACCGATGGCGGAGCTACACAGAAGTTCACTTATCCAGTGGGCCCCGATGGCAACTACGCCGGTGACGCGGCTCCTGGTACGTATTCGGCAGTCTACCGCGCTCCCGATACACCGGCCGGAAAAATGGTCGATATGCTCAGGGGCGTCAGGATTGTTGAAGGCACCGACGTGGTGGCAGACATCGACATGTCTCGCCAGGAATTCATCGACAAGATGCCCGCGGACCAGAAGAAGCAGCTCGAGGACCTGAAGAAGGCCAATGCAGAAGCCCTCAAGACCAACCAGGTCATCAACACGTTGAATGCCGACCTGAAGGTTGTGAATCAGGACATCAAGGATGCTGAAGGCGCACGGGCACAATCAGCCCAGGTCCTGGGCGCAGCAGCCACTCGCGATGCTGTTGAAGCCAAGGCGGACGAGATCAGGACGGCCAAATACACTGAGATCGAAACTCTGATGAAGAAGGACACCGCAGTGATGCCCGACCAGTCCATCCTGTGGACAAATTTGGGGCGCGCGGACGTAGGCCTCAAGAAGTATGACGAGGCGGAGACCAACTACAAGAAAGCCCTGGATCTTGAGAACGCCTCGAAGAAACCGAAGCCGGAAGTGATCGGCGTTGCCGATGCGGGCCTTGGCGAAGTTTACGCACGCCAGGGAAAAGTCCCGGAAGCGAATGCTGCGTTTGACGCAGCGGCCAAGGCAGATCCGACACGGGCCAGCTTCCACCTGCGCAATGAAGCGGTCATCTTCTTCCAGGAGAAGAACACAGATGCTCAGGTTGCGGCTGCAGCTGAGGCGCTCAAGGCCGATCCCAACCAGGCAATCCTCTACTACATCATGGGCCAGGGGCTGATTCAGAAGGCCACGATTGATCCCAAGACGCAGCGGATCGTTCTACCCCCCGATTGCACCGACGCCTATCAGCACTACCTGGCCCTGGCTCCCACCGGACCTTATGCCGCCGAGGTCAAGGGGATTCTGGATCAGGCTGGTGAGAAGGTGAGCACCAACTACAAGGCTCCCAAGAAGTAGCGTTCCATCAACCCTGTTTCACCTGTGAAGGGCGCGTTCGCATTGCGGACGCGCCCTTTCGGCGTTTCCGCACTCCACAGGGCGAGGTTGAACAATACCGAAGTCTCGCCGGGCCTCAACACTCTACAATCCATTGCATGAGTACGGAACTACCCAGCTACGAGGAAGCCACCGCGCTTGTGGCCGCATATTTGGGCCACGCCGGCCGGCTTCAGCCGTTGTGCGAGCGGGTTGAAATTGGTCGTGCGTCTGGCCGCGTTCTGGCGAAGCCGCTGCTCGCGGATCGGGATATGCCACCGTTTGCACGCTCCACGCGCGATGGCTTTGCCTGCCATGCACGGGAGGCATCGGCGCATATGCCTCTCACGGTGGCGGGTCTTTCGCGTGCGGGTGATTTGCCTGCCAGCGAACTGCATTCGGGATCGGCCTGGGAGATCATGACCGGGGCTCCAGTTCCCCCGGGCGCCGACGCCGTGGCGATGCTGGAACATGTTGAAACCGCAGACGGCAAAATAAGACTTGCGCCAAAGCGCAGCCTGAAGCCGGGCGCTAACATCGTGGCGCAAGGGGCCCAGGCACGCAAGGGAGATGAGTTGCTGCCGACAGGAACTGCGATTTCGGCTGCGCAGGTGGCCTTGGCGGCGGCGTGCGGACATTCGGTTCTGGAAGTTTTTGCCAGGCCGCGCGTGGCCATCCTGTCGACAGGCGACGAGATTGTTCCCATCAAGTCCCTGCCCAGCCCCGGACAAATCCGCAACTCCAATGGTCCCATGCTGGCGGCGATGGTGGTCGCTGCGGGCGGTGAACCCTGGATCTTGCCGACCGCCGCGGACAATTCCCGAGCTTTGGACTCGGCGGTTGCCCAAGCGATGGAAGCGGATCTGCTGATCGTGACCGGGGGCGTTTCGGCAGGCAAATTCGATCTTGTGGAACCAGCATTGGCCCGCGCAGGAGCCCGTTTCCACTTTACCGGCGTACGCATTCAACCCGGCAAGCCACTTGTGTTTGGTGAATTGCCAAAGCGCTCAGGGGAACATGGAAGCCTGGCGCCTTCGACGTCCGCCAAAACGACATTGCGTTCAACGGCAGCTACGCACCTGCCATTTCTTGGGCTTCCGGGCAACCCTGTCTCTTCCGCAGTGACATTTCTGCTGTTTGCCGCGCCTGTTTTGGCCATGCTGGCCGGCAACATCGAAGCCAGCCCGCGCTTTGCACTGGCAAGGCTGAGTAGTTTGGCTGAAAACGCCAAGGCCGGCCTCACTCGATTTCTGCCAGCAAAGTGTAGCTTTGGTTCTGGTGGCGGAATTCCTGAGGTTTCCCTAGTTTCCTGGCAGGGTTCCGGCGACATAGGGGCCATGGCCCTTGCCAACTGTTTTCTCATGCTGCCCGAAGACGCCCGGCATCCGGAGCCGGGCGCAACGGTAAGAATCCTGCTCTATTGAGGAACACGAATGCCGCGAGCCACACAAGCAAAGTCTCAGGGTCAAGCAAAGACTTCAGGCCAAGCAAAGTCTTCGAGTCAAGCAAAGTCTTCGAGGCCGCGAAACGCGAAGACGCGCCTTTCCCATTTCGACAAGGCTGGGCAGGCCAGCATGGTGGACGTCAGCGCGAAATCGAACAGCCGCCGAACTGCGACCGCCTCGGCGTTTGTCGAGTTATCGGCTGCAGTACTGGCAGCCTTGCCGGCCAATCCCAAAGGAAACCCGCTTGAAGTGGCACGCATTGCCGGCATACAGGCAGCCAAGCGCACCGCCGACCTGATCCCCATGTGCCATCCGCTGGCGCTCACGCGGGTTGACGTGCAGACGAAAATTGAGGACGGAGGAGTTGGCATCAGAACAACGGTTACTACAACCGGTCCAACTGGCGTTGAGATGGAGGCTCTGACCGCGGCCGCAGTTGCAGCTCTCACGGTTTATGACATGACCAAGGCGCTGGACAAGTCGATCGTGATCCGCTCGGTGCAACTCGAGAGCAAAACAGGCGGCAAAAGCGGCAATTACGCAAGAAAGAAGGGCTGAAGAAAGGTTATAGATGCGGGCTTTCGTCCTCTGGTTAATTGGGATAGGATTCTTCTTCGACCGGATGGAGGCACGATGCCGCGCCGAGTGATTCTTGCGGTTTGTTGTATTTTTGCTCTTCTTCAATCTGCTGCTGCTCAATCCATCGCTGTTTACCAGACGACCCCCGACCTTCTTGAGGCTCTTGCGCAACTCCATGCGTTGCGGTTCTCTCCCAAACCAGACCCCACTGACGCCTCCCCGCAGATCACCGTGGATGACAGCCAGCGCTTCCAGGAGATTGACGGGTTTGGGGCATCGCTCACTGACTCGGCTGCGTGGCTGATCTCACACAAACTCTCTCCCGCACAAACAGACGCTGCCTTCAAATCCCTCTTCAGCCGCAGGGACGGCATTGCGCTGAGCTTTCTTCGCCAGCCCATTGGCTCGTCTGACCTGGCGACGAAGTTTTATTCCTATGACGATCTCTGCGATCAGACGGACAAGGCATGCACGATGCCCGCCGGCCAGGCCGGGCATGCCGATCCGGATCTTGCGCACTATTCGCTCGCGCATGACAAGGAATACATCCTCCCGCTGCTTGTGAAGGCTCTGGCAATCAATCCGTCAATCCACGTGATGCTCACGCCGTGGAGTCCGCCGGGATGGATGAAGAGTTCAGGGTCGATGCTGGGGTCGATGCCGGGGTCGAATCCGGAAACCAAAGTGCCCTCAAGCCTACGTCCGGAGTTCTATCGGGCGTTTGCCGGCTACCTTGTGAAAACCGTCCAAGGCTACCAGGCCGCTGGAGTGCCGGTGTTTGCGATGAGCGTACAGAATGAGCCGCTGTATACGCCGACGGATTACAGCGGGATGCAAATGCAAGCCGCCGAGCAAGCCAACTTTATTGCGAACGCTCTTGGCCCCGCCATGGCGGCCGCGGGCCTGAAGACGAAAGTGATGGTCTACGACCACAACTGGGATCGGCCGGATTACCCCGAAGCGGTGTTGAAAGATGCAAAGGCAGGCTCCCTGGCTGCAGGGACGGCCTGGCATCACTATGCTGGTGACCCGGCCGTGATGACAAAATTTCATGCGGAGTTTCCGCAGAAAGACGAATGGGTGACCGAGTCGAGCGGAGGCACCTGGCAGAACGGCAACTTGCTTGCGCAGGTAGCAGCGGAGTTGATTGATGTGACCCGCAACTGGTCAAGGAGCTACGTTCTGTGGGCTCTTGCCACCGATCAGGACCACGGGCCACACGTAGGCGGCTGCGGCACATGCCGTGGACTCGTCACAATCGATCTGACAAAGCCAGGAGATCCCGTTAAACATGAGCCCGATTACTACGCGCTAGGCCAGGCCAGCAAGTTTCTGTTGCCCGGGGCAGTCCGCATTGCCTCGGACGAGCCTGGGGGAATCGATCTGAAGGATGTTGCTTTCAGTAATCCCGACGGAAGCATTGTGCTTTACGCCGTGAATCGCGGAGCCAGGAGCCAGGCCTTCCGCATTGGTTTCCACGGAAAAACTGTGGCCACCGTCCTTCCCGCAGGAGCGGTGGCCACGTTCATCTGGAAGTCAAACTAGGATTCTCAGTGTTGCATGGGAGGCATGGGAGGCATTCCGCCCGGCGGCGGTGGGCCTCCGGGCCCGTTTTCCTTGGGAATCACGAATTCTTCCGGATCCAGATGGCCGCGGTGGCAGGTGCCGCAGGTCAACGGCGGCGCCGGGGAATCCATCTTGTCCATCTCCACAACCTTGGCAATGTAGTTCTTTTTCATGTCCTCGGTCATGGTGTACATGATGCGGGCCATCTGCTTCTCGGGTTTTGAATCGTCGTCAAATTTCAGGCGTGGGCGGCCATTTGGGCCCACGTTCTTGGGATCAGCTGTATGGCACGTATCGCAATGCACGCCCAGCGAACCTGCCCAACCCTCCATGGTCTCGTGAACCTGTTGTCCTGTGAAATCCTTTGGCAAAACTTTCAGGTTGGTTGGTGCGGGATAGCTTCTTGGCATTCCTCCGCCGCCTCCCGGCGGGGGGCCTTGCGGAGCCTGCGCGATGGTGGCAACAGCGAATACTGCCGCAGTGAGCAATGCGACGGCGGCGGCCGGCTGGGACAGGGAAGTGATTTTCAAGCGGATTTTCCTCGCGGG
>PLST01000180.1 GCA_003164255.1 Acidobacteriaceae bacterium
GGAGCCCAGTCGGCCAGGTCGCGGGGAACGGTGCCCTCCTCGGTCTCCAGATCCTCGTCGATCGAAACCATCTTGCTGGTGCGCCGCTTGCGCAGGCGCATCAGGCTTTCGTTCACTGCGATACGAACCAGCCATGTGTAGAATTTCGAGTTCCCCTGAAACTGATCGAGTTTCTGAAATGCCTTGAGAAACGCGTCCTGCATTACGTCTTCGGCATCTTCCTTGTTTTGCGTAATGTGCTGCGCAATCCTGAAAAGCTGCCGCTCGTACTTGCGAACAAGCGTGTCGTAGGCCGAGACATCACCGGCGCGGACCCGTTCTACCAGGGCCACGTCTGGATGCTGCTCGTTCTCTCCTGCAATCGATTGGATGGTTGTCATGGGAACTGGTTGCTATTTTTGTGACGGAATTTGATGTGAAATATTGCATGGCCGGCTGAAAAAGCCGGGTAGGGACTCAGAAACCGGGCCGGTTGGGCAAAATCCGGCGAATAGGGGATCCGGCAAAGGCGGGACCCGCAAAAGATGAGTGTAACGGAATCAGGTGCAGTGCTCCAAACGGGACTCGCCGGGACGCAGCTGTGCCCTAAGGCAGTTGGGCATGACACTTTCTTGCGGTAACGCTGGTGGTTCCCAATCGTCAAAGCAAGACTAATGCAGAATAGAGTGGAAATATGAGGGCACTGCGCTCAAGAAACTACATTTCCAGCCCGGCAAGCCGGTGCTTCGCCGGGTTGTTGTCAATCCTGATGGTTGTCACGCCTGTAGCCGGTCAATCCGCTGACGAGCAAACCTCGCCCTCCACCAGTTCGACAGCCACCAAAACGCACCGGAAGAAGCCCAGCGCCAAAAGCCACAAGCAGGCGAGCCGGAAAGTCACGGCCAGCCAGGCAGCTCGAGCGGCACGGACCGCACGCATCCACCAGGCGTTTGTTGCTTCCACTGAGTTACGGACCATGGCCCAGGAACTTGGGAATCTACGCACGCCGGAGGCCTATGCCGGAGTGACCGCCTATGCGCGCAAGCACTCGGGCGATGCAGCCGCAACGGCTTACCTGGCGCTAGGCCACGCCTATCTGGCAGACAAGCGCTACGGCGAAGCGGAGCAAAGCCTGCGCCAGGCGCGCCAGGCCGGAGAAGAACTGGCCGACTACGCGGATTTCCTGGGCGCCCAGGCGAGTCATGAAGCAGGCAATGAGCCTGCCGCGGAGACTTTGCTGAGCGGTTTCGCGAGCCGCTATCCCGACAGCATCTTCGACGCCCAAGCGCCGGAGCTCGAGGCGACAGTGCTTCTGGCGATGAACAATGCCGCGGGAGCTCAGCGGGTGCTGGCGCAGGTTAGCGGTCCGGCCACAGCCCGCACCGGCTTTCAACTCGTCTTTGGGGAGGTGGAGTTGAAGCTCGGCCAGACAGCCGGGGCGGAGTGGACNNCGGCCGAACTGCGGAGCCTGGGTGACGCGTACTACAACGCCGGCCGTTCCAGCGAAGCAGCGGAACAATACAGCGCGCTGCTGCGCGCGCCGACGCTTAGCGCGGCCGAGCGCGAAAGCGTCCAGGTGGCCGAGGCAGCATGCGAGCTCAAGCTCAAGCACCTGACCCCAGCCCAGGTACAGGGGCTGCCCGACACAGCCGACGAGAATGGAGCCCGCAGGCTCGACCTGCTGATGGAACTGGCCCGGGACCGCGACGACACGGCAGATCAGCAGCGCATCGTTGCCGAGATGGAGCAGCGGTTTCCAGCCAGCCCGTGGCTGGCCGAAGCGCTGTTCTCAAGCGGCAACATGTATCTGCTCAAGCGCGACTATCCCACGGCAATCGAATACTACAAGTATCTTGCCGACCATTTCCCTGGCAGCAAGAATGCCGCCGCCGCACACTGGAAGGCGGGCTGGCTCAGCTACCGCCAGGGGCTCTACCCTGAAGCCGCGCGGCTGTTCGACGAGCAGATCAGGCTCTATCCCTCGGCAATTGAGACCGTGTCCGCGCTCTACTGGCGCGGACGCCTGTACGAAACCCAGGACCATGCTCCAGCCCTGGCGGCTGCCAGCTATCGCGCCATTATTCGCGCTTACCAGCACTACTTTTACGCGCAAATGGCGCGCGCGCGGCTCGCGGCACTCGGAAACACCCAGCCGATGCAGGCTCCGCAGCTTGATCGCTTCCAGCCCCTGCCGCAGCCGCAACTGGTGGATAGCTTTCCGGCAGATAGCCCGCACCTGGCCAAGGCCCGGCTGCTTGCCAATGCGGGGTTGAACGAATACATCCCGCAGGAGATTGCGGCCGATCCCAACTCATTCTCGTGGAGCGCGCTGGCCGAGGCCCAGATTTATGCATCGTATGGCGAAACGTTTCGTGCGATGCGCGCCTTGAAGCGCTCGCTGCCACAGGCGGCCACCGCCCCCGTAAAGGACATTCCACTGGCTTATTGGCGCATCCTGTTTCCCGAGCCATGGTGGGACACTATCAAGGCCGAATCCGCGAAGAACAATCTCGACCCTTACCTGGTTGCCTCGCTCATCCGCCAGGAGTCGGAGTTCAATCCTTCGGCAGTTTCTTACGCCAACGCCTGGGGTTTGATGCAGTTGTTGCCCCCGGTGGGTAAGGCCCTGGCCAGGGAAGAGGGAATGAGCCACTTTCAGACCTTTCAACTGCTTGACCCGGAGACCAACATCCGCCTGGGAACGCGCTATCTGCGCCAGATGATGGATCGCTTTGGCGGGGTGCAGGAGTACGCGCTGGCGGCTTACAACGCCGGCGACAGCCGCGTGGTGGACTGGGAGGCCGCCGGGCCCTACCACGGTATGGACGAGTTTGTGGAGTCGATCCCATTTACGCAGACGCGCGAGTACGTTGAGGCGATCCTGCGCAATGAAGAAACCTACAGGGCAATCGACCAGTTTGCCGCCACGCAAAACATGGCGGGCACCGCGGGCGGGCACTAGGGTCGCAGCAAAGGATCACACAAATGGGGAACCCTGTTTGCCACTCCCGTAGCACGATTCGGGTTGACGAAAGGGGCTGTCTGCGGCAACACTGTCTTTCAACCGAAGCTCTCATCGTTTCACCAAGCCATTCGCAGCCTGCTGTTGTTCGAAAAGGGGCCGTCCCCAAAACATCGGACTCGGCTCGGTTACATCAACCCAATGGAGGGCACGATGTCAGCCGACTTGCAGTTTCTGGAAGAATGGATCCCCGAAAGAATGGACCCCGGTACAGTGTTCGTACTGGAAAACCAGGCCAAGCTGGGCCACGCGCAGAATCCGTTTGTGGCTGTGATGTCGTGCCCGCGCTGCGGCACGCTGGGCCTGATCACGCGCAGGCAGCTCTATGCCGGCGAAACCATGATTTGCGGTGGCGAAGTCTGTTCGGCTGAGTACAGGCTGGATGGCGAGAATATCTGTTTTCGGCGCGCGCAGTAATCTCAATTGAATGCAGATTTCGCGGGCCATCCCCCGATGATCGGGATGCCCATGCGAAGTTTGTTGTGTGGCCTTGTTGCCGCGTCCCGGACATAATGGTGTGAATGCCGAATGCTAATCGGTTGGTATAGAATCGTCGCTGGGCATGGAAGCACTCCTCAATTTCGCATGGGCATTGATGGCAATTGCGTGCCTGGGCCTATGGTTCCGCTTTGGACGGCGCACCGGGGTCGATCGGCGTGCGTCGTTTGTCGCGCTGGTCATGCTTCTGGTCATCCTTTTTCCGGTCATCTCAGTCAGTGATGATTTGTGGGCGGGGCAGAATCCTGCTGAGACAGACACCTGCCAGCGCCGCGCTCATCGCGATTGCTGCTCGCACACTAGCCTTCAGGCGGTAGCTTCGCTCCCTCTGCCGGTATTTGCAGAGTTGAGTTTTGGAATCCAGCGTTTCTCCGTTTCGCTTCCCCCCACTCAGTCCGTCCCCGACAATCCTGCCCTCGCTCCAATCCAGAACCGGCCCCCGCCCACCGCCTGATCGTCGAAGCATCCTTCTTATCGGGACATTGTTTTCTCTTGGTCGTCGCCACCCCACAGGTGGCGAAAGGTTGGGTATGAAGCAGAGATTTCCACTCGGGGTTTTCCGGTTGACCGGCGTGTTCATCCTGCCGGCCGTCCTTTCGATCCCAGTTTTTTCAGGCTGCAAGAGCTCGCCGTCTGGTGATGGTGCGCCCCCGCCGGCGCGCGTCATTCAGGTTCCCGACATGAACCTGATCACAATCGACAACAACGACGTGGCCAAGTTTCAAATTGTTCAGGCGGAGAAAATTGAGCTCGCCTCCGAGCTTCGGGCAACCGGCACCGTGGTTCCCGATGTGTCTCGCGAGGTGCCGGTCATTTCACTGGCAAGCGGGCGCGTGGTCGATATCAAGACGCGCCTCGACGACAACGTGACCAAAGGCCAGTTGCTCCTCAAGGTGCAGAGCAACGATATTACAAACGCATTCAATACCTATTTGAAGGCGGCCAACGACGAGCAGCTTGCGAATAAGGCTTACGCCCGGAGCGAGGATCTCTACGCGCATGGAGCAATTTCGCAGGCGATGCTGGAGCAGGCCGAGGATACGGAGAAAGATGCGAAGGCCGATGTGACGGCTGCTGAAGACCAGTTGAAAACCCTGGGCGCCGACAAGGACCACCCCAGCAGCATCGTCAATGTCTATGCGCCGATCAGCGGCGTCATTGTTGCGCAGAATGTGACTGACGGGGCGGCAGCGGGCGTGGGTCTTTCCGGTTCTGCCACGGCGTTCACCATCGCCGATCTCTCCCACGTGTGGGTGGTCTGCGACGTTTACGAGAACGATATTCCCAAACTGCAACTCGGCCAGCAGGCCCGGATCACCATCAACTCCTATCCTGACCGTCCCCTCTCAGGCCGTGTGAGCGACATCGGCCCAATCCTCGATCCGTCGTTGCGTACCGCAAAGGTTCGCATTGAAGTTGCGAATCCTGGCTTCCTCAAACTCGGCATGTTTGCCACTGCTACGTTCACAGGCCGTGCCAAGGAAACCCATGCGGCGGTCCCGGCCGATGCCGTGCTTCACCTGCATGACCGCGACTGGGTTTTTGCTCCTGCGGGAGCAAACCAGTTCAAGCGCATTGAGGTGCGTGCCGGCCAAATGATTGCCGGCAACAAGCAGGCGATTTTGTCGGGAATCGATCCGGGCCAGCAAGTGGTTGGCAATGCCCTGCTTCTTGAAACCGCGGGGAACAAATAAATGCTTCGCGCGCTCGTCGACTTCGCCCTGAAAAATCGCTGGCTGGTTCTGGGCGGGGTGGTTGTGCTCACAGGCTGGGGCATCGTCAGCTTCCGCAATCTGCCCATCGAAGCCTATCCTGACGTAGCCAACAACTACGTGCAGATCATCACGCAGTGGCCCGGCCGCAGCGCTGAGGAGATCGAGCGCCAGGTGACCGTGCCGGTTGAGATTCAGATGGCGGGCATTCCGCACCTGACCCATCTTCGTTCAACCACGCTGGCCGGCCTTTCCAGCTTGATGCTGATCTTTGATGACGATTCCACGAGCGATGTGAATCGTGAGCATGTGCTGGAGCGGCTAAGCCAGGTCAACCTGCCTGCCGGGCTTGTTCCGCAGATGGGCACTGACTGGAGTCCGGTGGGCCAGATCTACTGGTACACCATCGAAAGCACCAATCCCGCCTATGACGTGATGGAGAAGAAGTCGCTTGAAGATTGGCTTCTCGAGAAGTCCTTCAAGGGAGTCACCGGCGTGGTGGATGTGTCGAGTTTCGGCGGGCCCACCAAGGAATACCAGATCAAGCTCGATCCCGAAAAACTCGTTGCCTACGGCCTTTCGATCAGCCAGATCGAGCAGCAGATTGCCAACAACAATACCAACGGCGGCGGCAGCTTTATTGAGGAAGGCGCGCAGCAGATCAATGTGCAGTCGCTAGGCCTCTACAAGACGGTGCAGGACATTGAGAACACCGTTGTGAAAACGACGAATGGCGCGGCCGTCAAGATCAGAGACATCGCCACCGTTTCGCAGGGGCCCCGGATTCGCCTGGGACAGATCGGCCGCGCCACCCATCGCGCCGATGGGACCATCGTTGATAACCCAGACACGGTGGAAGGCATTGTGCTGCTTCAAAAGGGCGACGACTCCGATCCGGTCCTGCTGGGAATTCATGATGAAGTCAACAAGCTCAACCATGGAATCCTGCCCGAAGGAGTTACGGTAGTTCCATTTCTCGATCGCTCTGACCTCGTCAAGTTCACGGTCACAACGGTTGAGCACAACCTGACCGCCGGCGTCCTTCTCGTTTCCATCATTCTGTTCCTGTTCCTCGGCAATGTGCGCGGTGCCATAATTGTTGCGCTCACCATTCCCTTCGCACTCCTGTTTGCCGCAATCTGTCTCGACCAGATGCATATTCCCGCGAACCTTCTCTCGCTCGGTGCGCTCGATTTCGGCATGGTTGTCGACGGCTCGGTGATCATGATCGAGAACATGGTCCGGCATCTGACGCTGAAAGACGACACGCGTTCGTCCGAACAGAAGATTCGCGATGCGGCGCATGAGGTGCAGCGCCCTGTCTTTTTCGCCCGCGGCATCATCATCGCCTCCTATCTACCCATCTTCACTCTGCAGGCGGTCGAAGGCAGGCTCTTCAAGCCGATGGCGTGGACCGTTAGCTTTGCGCTTGTCGGCGCGCTTGTCTTTGCCATTCTTGTTGCCCCCGTCATGGGAAGCATAGCCTTCGCCAAGGGCGCCAAAGAGTGGGAAAACCCCATCATGAAATGGCTCACGGTGCGCTACCGTGCCTCGGTCCGTTCGGCCATTGTGCACCGTAACTTTACGTTGGGCATCTCGATGGCGCTGTTCGCCATTGCCATCTACCTCTCGTTCGCCGGGCCTATTGGTTCGGAGTTTCTTCCCCATCTCGACGAGGGTTCCATCTGGGTGCGCGGAACATTGCCTCCAAGCGAGGGCCCCACGGCGAGCATCGACTTCACCAACAAAGCGCGGCTGGTGATAGCGTCCTTTCCTGAAGTGACGAAGGTCATCAGTCAGACTGGCCGGCCCGACGACGGAACCGATACCACCGGCTTCTTCAATACCGAATACTTTGTCGATTTGAAGGGCAAGGATCAATGGCGTCCTGTTTTCCACCAGGACAAGGAAGCATTGATTGCTGCAATCGATGAGCAACTCGAGAAGTTTCCCGGCGTTATCTGGAACTATTCTCAGCCCATCTCAGACAACATGGAGGAAGCTGTCTCCGGAGTCAAAGGCGAACTTGCGGTAAAACTCTACGGTGACGATCTGCGTACCCTGGAACAAAAGGCCGAGGAGATCCAGGCGCAGATGGCCACGGTGAAGGGCATTGAGGATCTTGGCATCTTCCGCATCATTGGACAGCCCAATCTGAATTTCACCGTTGACAGGGATGCTGCTGCGCGATGGGGCATCAACGTAGCCGATGTCCAGGACGCTCTGCAGACCGCGGTTGGGGCCAATGCGCTTACACAGGTTCAGCAGGGCGAGGCTCGATTCGACGTGACGCTTCGCTATCAGAAGCAGTATCGCGACACACGCGAGGCGATCGAAGACGTGCGCCTGCTGTCGCCTTCAGGAGAACGTATTTCACTTGCTCAATTGACGAAGGTCTCAACGGACGATGGCGCCGAGGAGGTCTACCGCGAAGGCGGCCAGCGCTACATCGCGATTAAATACTCCGTACGCGGGCGCGATTTAGGCTCCACGGTGGAAGAGGCCATCAGCAGGGTCGATCATAACGTCAAACTGCCATCCGGATATCACCTGGAGTGGGCCGGCGAATACGCAAGCCAGAAACGGGCCGATAAGCGCATGGCGCTGGTCATTCCTGTCACGGTGCTTGTCATCTTCCTGATCCTCTACACCATGTTCCGGTCCTATAAATGGTCGGTGCTTGTTTTGGTTTCAGTCATCATGGCTTCCATAGGCGGTCCGCTGGCCCTGTTTCTCACGGGCACCAACTTCTCCGTCTCATCGGCGGTCGGATTCCTTGCGCTGTTTGGTGTCTCGGTGGAGACAGGCGTCATCATGATCGAGTTCATCAACCAATTGCGCGCACAGCGCGAAGCCTCTGAAGGTTTCAAGGAGGAAAATATCATTGAGGCTGCGGTCGAGGGCTCGGTCCAGCGTCTTCGCCCGGTGATGATGACCATGCTGGTCGCGACGTTGGGCCTGCTGCCCGCGGCGCTCTCGCATGCCATCGGTTCTGACTCTCAGCGCCCCTTCGCGATCGTGATCGTAGGCGGATTGCTTGCCAATCTGGTCATCGGCATCTTCCTGATGCCCACGCTCTATGTTTGGATGGCGCGCGAGAATGACATTACGGGGCCGGCTGAAGGGGATCAAGCCTCCTAGGGCCTGTTAACAGGCCCTTAGCTTCGGCTGCGGGAATGACGGCCAGGTTCCTGCTCTGGCTTGTCGGTCTTCGGATCATCCAGGCTCCCAAGGATCCCGCTGGCAAGCTGATGGTATTGGTGCGCTCTTTCTCCCACAGCCGGACATTCCCAGTTCGGGCAAAGCAGGAACCGAGAAGCAAACATAGTGCCATTTTGGTAAGTTGCTGGAAGTAAAGTGTGCAAGATGGTGCATATAGATAACCCTGTGAGCGCTCAAGTTATTGATTCTAAATATTGTTAGTTTGGCATCTGAGTTGCACATGGGAATGTAGACCACCGAGGCCCACTTTTGCGGCCTTTGGTCGGTTTACAGGCGGTTTTGGCTCTGGGGGCCGTAAGAGACCGTTGATCGGAGGAAGCATGAGGAGATCTGTGTGCGCTTCGCTCGCGCTGGCGGGAGCCCTCGCGATCACTCCATTTTCCTTTGCCGATTCCGCAGAATTTACGTTAAGTGGTTCACATGCGATCGACCTTCCCAATGAGTTTTCGAAGTCTCCGACGCTCAATGAGAGAACGCAGACCGGGTCAAATCCAAGCGCCGGTCAAGCGATGAATACAGGCGTGGTAGGCGGTGGTCCAACGTTGTCTTCAGAGACGGGATTCCCGCTCGAGTCTGCACTCAACCAGGCGGAAACCGGAGTTGGTACTCAGGACAAGCGAATCGCCGTTGTTGATCTCAAGGGAGACGGGCCTTTTCTGATGGCGGGGAACTCGGGCGACAGAGACGGGATTCGCATCGCGGGGAACCGACGTGCCAATTCGGAAGGAAAGCGCAATTTACCCAGCGCCAAAGAGGTTTCCAGGGGAAGCATAGGCCTGGTGGGAATCGTCACAACTCTTGCCGAGACGCCGGAGCCGGGATCCCTGTTCCTTCTTGGCACTGGTCTTCTTGGCCTCGCGTTGGCTTTATTCTGGAAGTCCGCAAACGGTTCGACGGGTTCCTAGGTTGGGTTCGGTAGTTATCAAAACAAACGTTCGAGAGACTCTTCAAAACAATTCGGTTGCACGGTCGTTGAAAGTTGACCTTCCGTTTTCCGCGGCGTGTTGTCTTTAATCAGACAGCGCAGTGGCGTTATGTTGAGCTTGTCGGAGGCTCCTGTTCAAAACTGAGTCTTCACTCGAAAGGCACGCTGCGATCCACCTGATTGAAAACAGGGAGTACGGCAATACGAATGAGTGTTTTTGCGAACAAGTTTCTTGGTCAAAGCCGGCTAATTTTGGTCTGATTTTGCTCGACGGATGTCCATAGTTAGATATCGACGGACGGTTGAAATGAGAGTTAGGATTAATCAACACTGAGTGGGTGTACAACTTCTACCCACTTGATATGCAACACATTGCGGTTACTCTCATGGTGAGCCGGTTATTCCGAAGGTTTATTTGAATCCAGTTTGGCACTGGAATTGCTGTTGAGAGCGTGGGCCAATCAGACAATTTTCTGTTTGCAGGCGCCGGATATAAATCTGTGTGGTGGTTCGGAACGAAATTGCTGATTGTCAGATACGGCGAATGCGTAACAGATCAAACTCGATGGTTGTGGATGAATATCTCAATGAAGCGGTGTGCATGACTGAAGACCTGACAACGGCGAACGAGCGACGCGGGAGCCAACGCTTTCGGATAAGTGCGCCACTTACTGTGATTGCCGGCGACCACGAAATTTCTGCCTATACACGCGACCTGAGCAATCGTGGCGTTTACTTCTATCTTTCTCTCGCGGATAGCGCGCTCATTGATCGCGATTTTGAATTTCTTATCGAGATGCCGTCAGAGATCACGCTCTCAAGCAGTTGCCGCATCCGGTGCAGAGGCAAATTGATCCGCAAGGAAATGACGTCAAGAAATCTGACTGGTGCAGGGATCGCGGCGGAGATTCTGGACTACTCCATTCTTCGCGATGCGGCGACCGTCGCCTAAAGCTTGCGAAGACCCAGCACGCGGTGGTCAACCAGCCAGCTCTTCACAACGTAGACCAGCTTGTTGTTGCTGCCTGGGTCCGTGGGCAGAACAAAGAATCCCGGGTCAACCAGATAGCGAATCGAGTTATAGACGATTCCTTCCATCACTTCCCCATCGAGGAACTGAAACCGCATCCAGATCCCATGGATGATGGGCGCGCGGGTGTGGAAGTTGAGATGGTTCCGGACCGGATTTCCATCAAAACTATTGACATAAAAGACTGCCTTGCAATCTTTGATGTCAATATCTTCAATCGCATCGGTATCGAGTCGCCGAATTCGTATTGTCTCAGGAAAATTCTGGGGAGCGCTGCTGAGCAACTCTTCAATTGTGTTCCAGGCCGGGGACTCCAGGTAACCCTTGATGGTCCCCGATCCCGATTGGATGACAACTTTTTCCGATTTGGCGACATTGGCTAAGGTCATGAATTTGCGAACTTTCCCGCACGCCCCAGGCACACTGCCAGGCAGAGTAGCGGCGACTTATCATAATGATCCTGAATCAGTTGCAATGTATGCAATCCCAAGTTCGTGCTAGTTCTTCCGTTCATTGACAGGAGGTTTCAGGGCAATGGGATGGCAGCCTTTCAAGGCAACCGCAGGGCGAGAAAGGAGGTTTCCCCAGTCCGGCCTTTCTGATGCCAATCTTCTAAAAACCAGGGCGTGATCCGGTCGTTTTTCATTTATTTACTTCCCGGCCTCAAGGTATTTGTTGCGCTGCTTTCGTCAGGGTTGATCGCTACCCTCTTTGTTTGATAGGCCCTTTTTCAATTCCGGTGCGATGAGCGCTTTACGCAGGGTCTCAAGGCGCCTGTCAAAATTCGCTAAACCGAACTATCCCCATGGAAATCAATAAGTTGTATTGAGAGCGATACCAGCTTCGTTCCTGGCAATGTACCTGCGTTTATTGTCCTCGCTGTACTTGATCGGTTGACCGTATTACAAATGAGTGAACTCAAGGTCGTCTGTTCCAGTTCGCTCACATGCAGTGTAACTCACTGTTCCGTGTGGAGAACTCGGTGCAAATACAAGACTTTTTGATGTTAGGCCAATCGGCGATGCTCGCGGTTTCGACCTGTAGTCATGGCTCTAGGTCGCCGGTCGCGGAGAGCCCGGTTTTCGTGCTCGTTATGCGCTCTGTGCGCGGTCCAGGCCGGGCGCCTTTTCTATAGACACCTGATGCTTCCGAGGCGGTGGAGTCAGGTTGTATTGTTTGATTTTGTACAGCAACGCCTTGTAGCTGATTTGAAGATCGTTTGCCGCCACCTTGCGGTTCCAGCCTGAAACCTCAAGCGACTGAGCGATTGCGGCCGCTTCAGCGCCGCCTTTCAGATTTTTGACGAGGTGTTTCAGGCTGCGATCGTTCTCAGAGCCTTCCGCTGAAGGCGACGCTGCCCCATTGCGCTGCCAGGGATGCAACTCGTCGATAATCGCCTGCTCGTCTGCAAGAACCAGGTAGCGTTTAATCGTATTTTCCAGCTCCCTGAGGTTTCCTGGCCAGCGGTAGCTGGTGAGAGCCTGGAGAAGGACAGGCGAGATGGGCAGCGGGTCGCACTCATACTTGGCCGCGACCTTGCGCATGAAGTGCTTTGAGAGAACGGGAATCTCTTCAGTGCGCTCGCGCAGTGGAGGCATCTTCAGGGTGAATCCGTTCAAGCGGTAGTACAGATCCTCGCGAAATATCTTCTGAGCAATGGCCGCCTTGATGTCGACGTTGGTTGCGGCAATCACTCTCACATCCACCTTGACGCTGGTCCGGCTTCCCAGGCGCGAGAAGCTGCCGTCCTGCAGCACCTGCAGCAGCTTGGCCTGCAAAACCGTTGGCATCTCGGCGACCTCGTCGAGCAGGATTGTGCCGTTATTGCAGATCTCGAACTTTCCGGGTTTTGACTTGACGGCACCGGTAAAAGCACCCTGCTCGTAACCGAAAAGTTCGCTCTCCAGCAGATCTGCCGGCATGGCCGCGCAATTGACCTTCAGAAAGCTTCGCTGGCTGCGCGCCGAAAGCTTGTGAATCAGCATCGCCGCCACTTCTTTTCCCGTGCCGCTCTCCCCAAGGATCAGGACGGGGATATCGGCGCGGGCGACCAGCGCGCATTGCGATTCGATCTCCCGCATACGCTTGCACGTCCTCACAAAGGACGTGTTCTCGTTCAGTGGAATCTCTTCCACGTCGGCTTCAGGCGTCTTCTTGTCAGATTCCCTCAGGTACTGCTCAAGAGCCGCGTCAATATCGCTCTTCCTGAATGGCTTCAGAATCACGTCGGCCGCGCCCATCTGTGTGGCCGCCACCACTTCTTTCAACTCGGCTGAACAGGCGAACATGATGACCGGCAGCGTGGGCTTGGATGCCCGGACTCTGCTGAGCAGGCCGAGGGCATTCTCCTCCGAGTCGTTTTCGACGATATTCCAGTCAAGCAGAAGCAGGTCCGGAGCAGGGGTTTCTCGCAGGCTCTGGTTGAATTTTGCGGCATCGGAAAACAAGCTGACGGCGTAGCGATCCGCAAGAATCTCATTCAGGTAATCCAGGATGGCTGGATCACCGTCGAGAACAGCAATTTGCGGATTGCGCTTTGCCTGTGCCTTCACTGACGTTCCCCTCTGCATTCTTGACATTGTTGCTTCTCCCGCGCACGCCATAGCATTCTTAGACGAGGCCAGTACCATGCGTCACAAGTCGAGGGCGGGGGATACTCGTACGATTCGAATGGCATATTGCCGCGGGCTGCCAAAAAAACCGCTGTCGTGCGGATCAGCTCAACAAGCGAGTGAACGGGGAGCCCAAAAGTGAAGCCGTGAAACAACATCTTACCATCGGAAGTGGTAAATGTTTTCGCTTTTTGCGCACGGATTTACACAATCCGTAGCACGAGTGGGAATGCGGGTTGAGGAAAAGCCGGACACTATCACTTTAGGGTTAATTTGCTGGTTACTTTCGTGTGATTTTGGCGCTGTTCTTGCTCCGAGTGTGGCCCGAAAGTTGCAACATTGTTTCCCTAGATACTTTCCCCCTGAAACGGATTGAAATGGCTCTCTCGCGTGCCTCCTGGTCAGTGAATGTTCACGATCTGCCGCCGATGGATGTGATCTTCGGGCGTTCCGCAGTGATGGCTGCTGCTCGCGAAAAGCTTGATCGTATCGCGGATACGACGGTACCCGTTCTCGTGCAGGGCGAGAGCGGCACGGGCAAGGAGATTCTGGCCAGGCTGCTGCATGCTCAGTCCAATCGCGCACATGGTTCCTGGGTCAAGGTTACCTGTCCGGCAATCCCGCACTCCCTTATCGAGTCGGAGCTCTTTGGATATGAGAAGGGAGCGTTCACGGGCGCGTACGCCACCAAGCGCGGCCGTGTGGAGCTGGCTCACATGGGCACCCTGTTCCTGGATGAAGTGGGCGGTCTGGATCTATCGATTCAAGCCAAGTTGCTGCAGGTGCTCCAGGATGGGACCTTCATGCGGATAGGTGCGCAGGAGTCGAGGGTCGTGAATACAAGGCTGATCTGCGCAGCACTTGGAAATCTCAGGCAACAGACTGAGGAAGGCAGTTTCCGCCTGGACTTTTTCTATCGCATCAATGCGGTCACTATCGATTTGCCGCCGTTGCGAGAGCGTGTGATTGATCTGCCCATGCTGATCGACTATTTTCTTGAGGAACATGGCAAGGCATATCGCGTAGACCCAAAACCGCTCTCACGCGAAGCCATGCGAGCGATGCAGCGATACAGTTGGCCCGGAAACATCCGCCAATTGGAAAATTTGATCCGCACCTATGTTCTGATGGGCGACGAGGAAGCTCTGGTCAGTGAGCTGGTCTCGGTTTCTCCTCCCTTGGGTTTACCCCAGATCGACCTGGCCAACCCGGTCTCGCTGAAGGAGATTACCAAAGCCGCAACCCGGGGCCTTGAGAGGGATATCATTCTCAAAGTTCTGCAGGCAAACGGATGGAGCCGCCGGAAAACGGCCAAATGGCTCAACATCAGCTACAGATCCCTTTTGTACAAGCTGCAGGAAACCGAAGTGAACGCTCCTTCTATCAGACCGCGGAAGAGCGTGCGTTCGATTCCGGGAACCAATTGACTCAAGATTGGTCGAGTCCGGCGGTGCGCAGCTACATCCACCCGCGGAGCTGATAGTAGACAATCTTGACCGACTCTTCCGTCATGATCTCAAAATCTGAGAAGCGCCCGGTTCGATTCTCGGCGGATTGCAGCACATCCGGAATCGGCATTGGAGTGACGTCCATGCCGAGTTTGCGAAAGACCCGGGTTGCCCTGAAGATGTGAAAGTCGCTTGTGAGCAGGATTTTTCTGCCGGGCATTCCATTCAGCAGACGTGAGGTTTCGAGCGCGTTTTCCCGAGTGCTTGAAGATCGCCACTCAGCCAACATGGCCTGGCGAGGAACACCGTTGCTCGCCAGGAAGTTGAGGATGCCGGGGCCACCACCCCCGCTGATCACAATCTTTTTGAAGCTTCCCGTCTGCCAGGCAACCAGGGCAAAGCGAGCGCGCCAGTAAGACGAAAAAGAAATGCCGCCATTGTCGTCGTTCGCCGCGCTGAGCAGGATGAGGATGTCGCCCCTGGGCTGGTCCATTGGCCCAGAGTAGGCCCGAGCCCACCACGAGACGATAGGAGTGAAGATAACCAGCACCGTCGTGAGTCCGATCACTGCGAACAGACCGGTGAGACCCCTTCGCAGCCTGGTCAGGGAGGTTTCGTGCGGGCGGACTTTACGGCTCGGCGGTCTAACCGGCATGCGGAGACGCCTTCCTGGTTTGCACAACCGATTCGAAGACGGCGAGCAACTCATCGGAGACAGTGTTCCAGCTCCGGCTGCGCTGCGCGGACAGGGCGTTTTCGTCCCAGGTTTGATCGAGCACCGATCCAATGGCCCGGGCAAGAGCCGCAGCGTCACGCGGAGGCACGAGGCAGCCGCACGTGTTGCTCATGATCTCAGGGATGCCCCCAACGTTGGTTGCGACGACAGGGCGTCCACAAGCCTGCGCCTCCAGAACCACATTCGGACAACCTTCCATATAGCTAGGCAGTGTCACCAGGTCGGCAGCAGCCATCCAGACGGCCACATCGTCAAAGTCGCAAGCCGGGAGCGCGTGAATGTATCGCGCGGCATCCCTGGTATCGATAGCGCCCTTGATTATCGATCGATCCGGTCCGGCACCGACAAGATAGAGCTGAAGGTTGGGGCGCGCGGAATGCAGTGAAGTCGCCGCATCGACTAGTTCGCTTAGACCCTTCTTCAAGTCCATGCGGCCGATATACACCACGGCCTCGGCGTCGGGATGCAGGCCTAATTTCCGTCTAGCCTCCTGGCGGTCTCTTACATGGAAGACCATTGGATCGCAACCGTTCACGATGGCGCGGCTCTTCTGTTGCGATGCACCCATCAGAACGCCTTTGTCGCGCAAGTTGCTGCTGACCGTGACCAGGAAATCAGACTCGCGCAGAACAGAACGCGTGAGCATGGCCGAGAGCGGGTCGCCTATGCTGTTGATGTCGGAGCCAATGCTCATGGCAACAGTTGGAACGGAGAGCGCCTGGCCGATCTTGAGAGCGGCATATCCATCGGGATAAAGAAAGCAGCTGAAGATCACGTCAGGGGCGAAGCTACGGACATGAGGCAGAAGCGCTCGCGCGGCCATCCAGCCGTTTAAAGGGCGGGAGACGAGCGGAAGGGAAGGGAAGTCGTAGTAGCTCGCTTTCACATCCGCAGGGCTCCAGGAAGCATCGAGATTCGCATAAATCCGGCTGCGTGGTTTAAGCCAGGACGGATACCGCGCATTCGGATAAAAGACTTGTACATCAGCCTGGCGCGCAAGCACGCGGAGCGTCTGATAGGCCGAGCGGCCCTGCCATGGCTCCGCCGAACTGGGGAAGTAGCGCGTGACGACGGCGATCTTCATTGCTGAACCTGCGGCATGGCTTAATTGTATTGAATCCGGTTGTTGATAAGGACCGCTTCGAACTCGCGAGAGACCGCTTCCCATGAGAATTCGTTCTGCGCGCGCTTAAGCGCGCTGTCTGCCATCGAGTGCCGGAGAGATTCGGTTCTCAGCAGGCGAACACAGGCAGCCGCAAAGCTGTGAGGATCGTCGGCGATGGCGATATCGGCGCCGTCCTGGTAGCAAAGTCCCTCCGCGCCCACTTTTGTTGAAACCACAGGAAGGCCGGCAGCCATGCACTCGTAAATCTTTAGCCGGGTACCGCCTCCAATGCGGATTGGCACAACTGAAATCCTTGAGCCCCACAGATAGGGGCGCATATCGTCAACCTTGCCAGTCACGGATACCCCAGTAAATCCCTGCACTGCCTTAAGCACTCTGGCGTCAGGCGACCGTCCGGCGATGGTGAAGGTTGCGGAGGGGAGTTGTTCGCGAATCAGGGGAAGTACTTCCCTCACAAAATGCTCGACTGCATCCACATTCGGAAGCCAATCCATGGAACCGCTGAAGATCATGTCGGCCACATGCGGGGTTGTGCCGGGCGCTGCAAAGTACTCCAGGTCGACTCCGGTTGGTACGCTTGTAACTCCCTTGACTCCGAACATCGTCTTCATTCGCTCGGCGTCGATCTCTGAAACTGCGATCACGTGCTTCGACTGCAGGCAGATTTTCCTTTCGTAATTCTCCATCTTGCTCGCCTGTAACTGAAAGTAAAACTTCTTCGCCAGCGATTGGCTCTGTTCGACATGGCGTTTCCAGATGGTTGTTTCGACATTATGTTCGAAAAGAATGCACTTACCCAAATCAGGCAGATTTGGCGCAGACGCAAGAAAATCGCAGACAATCGCGTCATAGTTTTCTGCGGCGATCAAGTCGCTCACCTTTTGCTTGAGCGGCTTTGAGAAATAGCGCGAAACCGCAATTGGCACCGCGTTCACAATGCTTCCCACCAGTTGTGGATAGATCATGATTGACGCTCGCCCGGGGACGGAGTGCTCAACAGCAAAGTGCCGGCTGGAGTATTCCGGGCTCCTGCGCGGCCCTTCCTCGTTGCCTGGCTCATTCAGTCCGGCAAAGTGCACCTCATGCCGTTTGTGGAGTTCCTTCAGAATTCCGAGGGTGCGAATCTGTCCGCCCCGGTCCGTTGGATGCAGGAAACAGGGGCAGACCCAGAGTATCTTCATCGTCGCTCTACACTCCTCGGAAGTGGGATGGCGTGTGCCGCCTTTGTCCTAGATATTAGTGATGAAAACCCCATGATAAACTACCCCAGTGTGAGGCAGGACGGATAAGATGAGCAGTAAGAAGAACATAGTCGTGATGGGTCTTGGCTACGTTGGTTGTGTAAGCGCGGCGTGCCTTGCTGAAATTGGTCACAACGTGCTTGGAGTCGACCGCGATATTCATAAGGTTGAGTCGATTGCCAAGGGACAATCGCCCTTTTTTGAAGCGGGGCTAGAGACCCTTATCAAGCGTAACCTCGCCGCAGGGCGGCTCAAGGCTGGGACACTTACAAAAGAAGCTCTTCAAGCTGCAGATGTTGTGTTGCTCTGCGTTGGCACTCCCTCGCAGGCGAACGGTAACATCGACCTGAGCCATCTGCGCCGGGTCTGCGAAGACATCGCTGCCCTTCTGGGGCCGCGCAAGAAGCGATTGGCCATCACAGTGCGCAGCACGGTCTTTCCCGGAACTTGCGAAGGCCTCCTTGATTCCGCCTTTGCGGACTGCAAGGACGTGGACATTGTCTCGAATCCAGAGTTTCTCAGGGAAGGTACTGCCGTGAAGGACTTCATGGAGCCGTCTCTGATCGTGGTAGGAGGGAGCCAGGAAAAGGCAGCAAAATCGGTAGCAGAAATGTATGCCGGCTTGCCGGGCGAGGTTTCCGTCGTTTCACTGCGAACCGCAGAGATGATCAAATACGCCTGCAACGCCTTCCATGCCGTCAAGATAGGATTCGCAAACGAGGTTGGTTCGCTGGCTTCGAGCCTCGGAGTCGACCCCGAGCAGGTTATGGCGACCATGTGCAACGACACAAAACTGAATATTTCTACCACTTATCTCAAGCCCGGTTTTGCCTTTGGCGGTTCGTGCCTGCCCAAGGATTTGCGCGCTCTGAACTTTCGCGCTTCTCGCCTCGATTTGAAGTTGCCGCTGTTGGGATCGGTCCTCCACTCCAACGACGAACACCTTGGACGCAGCATTCACAAGGTGCTTGACTTGCCAGGCAAGCGAGCCGGGATCTTTGGTCTAGCCTTCAAGGAAGGTACTGACGACTTGCGTGAAAGTCCCGTGATCGCGATTATCGAACATCTGATTGGCAAAGGCAGAGACATCAGAATCTACGATCCGCATATTCAGCTTGACGGAATCTACGGCAGCAATCTAAGTTTCGTAGTTTCCGCTTTGCCGCATATCGGTAGATTGCTGCAGCGCAGCCTCGATGAATTGATCAAATCCTCAGATACCCTTGTCATCGCGCAGAAGCCCGCGGCTGCCGAGGCCAAACAACTGGCGGCCAGCGGATTGCCGATTCTCGATCTGACCAGGCTTGAAAAGGATTCTTCAGCCGGCTAGGGCGTCTCTTTCGCTCAGAGTCTGACCAGGCTTTGCCGTCACAAAGTGTTTATCTTGTTTGCACTGCGATGCGGCTGTTCAAGTTGGGCACCGGCGATCGGGCATGAATCGGTGCATCGACGGCCTGGTACATCTGCCATGCCGATGCCCAGTGGATCTCGATTCCCCTTCGGTCAGCCTCTTCCCCAAGCAGGCGAAAAAGTTCGGCGAGCCCCGTGTTCAGCAGCGATTCACGGCTTCTGTCCACCGCGCCGCAATGAAAAAGAGCGTTGAATGAACTGAGGCAAATGCAGGCCCTGCGGGTTCGCCCGGATGCGACCAACTCGCTCAGGACCGCAACTGTGCTTTCGCTGCAAACCTCAGAGAGGGATGATTAGCAACGCACAATCTTCGGGGAATCGATGCCACGGGTGGCGTTGCGGGTATCGATCACAAGCTGCGCTTCGTTGACGATGCGGGCGTATTCGTAACAGGAGTGGTCGGTGACAATGACCACGGCGTCGTATTGCTCAAGGTGTTCGAGCGGGACGCAGGTCATGTTGAGCTCGTACTTGCGGCCGCGGCCCACGGTGGGGAAATAGGGGTCGTTGTAGGAGACGACCGCGCCGCGCTTGCGCAAGAGCTCGATGATGGTCAGCGAGGGGGACTCGCGGAGGTCGTCGATGTCGCGCTTGTAGGCCACGCCGAGGATCAGCATCTTCGAATCCTTGAACGCCTTTCCGCGTTCATTCAGCGCCGCGGCCACCTGCTCCAACACAAAGTAGGGCATGGCCGTGTTCACCTCGCCGGCCAGTTCGATAAAGCGCGTGCGGAAGTCGAATTCCCGCGCCTTCCACGAGAGATAGAAGGGATCGATGGGAATGCAGTGTCCGCCCAGCCCTGGCCCAGGATAAAAGGCCTGGAACCCGAAGGGCTTGGTTTTTGCCGCATCGATCACTTCGTGAATATCGATGCCCATGCGCAGGCACAACTGCTTCAACTCGTTGACGAGAGCAATGTTGACGCAGCGATAAATATTCTCAAGGAGCTTGCTCATCTCCGCGACCGAAGGGCCGCTGACCGGCACTACGCGGCGGAAGACCGCGCCGTACATGGCTGCGGCCAACTCCGCGCCGACCGCACTGCAACTACCCACCACTTTAGGAATATCTCGCCGATCCGTGCTGTCGTTGCCGGGATCTTCGCGCTCCGGAGAAAACACCGCATGCACGCCTCGGGTTCCGTCGCCGCGGGCCACTTTCAGCCCGTGGGGGTTGCCGCTTTCGAGTAGCGGCACCATCACCTCTTCAGTCGTGCCGGGGTAGGTGGTGCTTTCGAGCACGATCAGTTGACCCTCGTGAATGTGCGGGGCGATGGCTTTGACCGTACCGATTACATAGCTCAGGTCGGGCTCGTGGTGCTCGTCGAGCGGGGTGGGCACGCAAATGATGACCGCATCCATCGCGGCGATTTCTGCATAGTCCGCGGTGGCCCGAAATCCCGCCGCCTGCGCCTCCGCGATGGCTTCAGGCGAGATGCGCACGATGTACGACCGGCCGGCGTTCAGCGTAGCTACCTTGTCTGCAGCGATATCAAAACCCGTGACTCGAAAGTGCTCGCCGGAAAACAGCAGGGCAAGCGGCAAGCCGACATAGCCCATGCCGACAATGCCAAGGCGAGCCTCGCGCGTTTCCAGTTTGTGCTTGAGCACGGAGCCTGAATCCGAAATGACAGCCTTCATGCTATCGGTTATACACCTTGACAGGGGAGTGTTCCCAGGCTTGCCTGCAGTCCAGGCATCCGGATGCGAGGCGTGGATTTCCCGAAGTGTAACTCCGTCCGATTATCGGTCACTACATCCGCCGGCTCTTGCCGACGCCTCGTTACGCGAGCTCTTGTGGCCCGGCGGCCGCATTTTGGACATCATCGGGGAAGTGCGGCTAGACATCAGGCCGGCTGGAACGGTGATGGCCTTATAAAGGGACCTACAGCAGGATCATCCCTGGCATTTCAAGGAGAAGTGAAATGAAGGTTCTCCACGGGGGGTGGGGGCGCGGCCGAACTTTATGAAGGCTGCGCCTGTGTATCGAGCATTGGCAAAAGCGTCCACGAGCAAGCGCTCGTGCACACGGGCCAGCATTATGACGCTCTGATGTCGGACGTTTTTTTGAGGCGCTGGAGATTTCCGCTCCCGATGAGAGCCTAAACGTCGGTTCCGGCAGTAACGCGCAGCAGACGAGGCCAGACAACTGGCGGCAAGTGGATTGCCCATTTTGGATCTGAGCAGGCTCGAAAAGGATTCAGCCAGTTAGGACTTCTCTTTCGCAGGTTCCGGCCAGGTTCTAACGTCAGAGGATGTTTATCTCGAGGACTCTGCGATAAGATTTTCGGAAACGGGAACAGGCGATCTCGCATGAATCAGCGCATCGACGGCCTGGTACATCTGCCAAGCCGTTGCCCAGTGGATCTCGATGCCCCTCTGGTCAGCTTCTTCGGCAAGCATGCTGAAAAGATTGGCGAGGCCCGTGTTCAGTAACTGGTCACGGCTTCTGTCCGCCGCGCCATGAGTATGAAGCTTTAGAAAGAGATCTTCCCCGATGACCGGTGCAAGATCAAGCCACCGGCGTACTCGCGATGTTGTTGGCATGTCATTACCAGCAAGTTCGCCGGTCTCCACGCGCGGCATCAACCTACCGCCAAATCGCAGACCCACTGGCCCGGTGATCATCAATAAGTCGCCCTGCCTACCGCCGCCTGCAGTGGCAACAACTCCTTGATCGAATGACTTCGGCCTGTTGTCGCGATTGTTCGTGCACCAATAGATCTGATTGACCACCCGCCCCTGGGTCGGCGATGGAATGGACGGCATGGTGAAATCCGCATAGCAGCCAAGATCGCGAAGCAAGGCGATCTCGCCGTTGAGGCCGCAGAATTTGCCGTCGGGGTGCGAGTTGTCCAGTGCCCAATTGCCATGGATAAAGCCAAAGAGGGTGCGGCCATCCCGATGGCGAAGCAAGCCGTGATCGTTCCTCAGGCGACGGCAGAAATCAGTGATCTTTTCGATAAAGGAATCACGCTGCTCATCCTTGTGATGTAAATGCACCTCGACATCGCCAACTCCAAGGCGCACCATCTCTGCAATGCCATCGACAACACCACGGTCGTATTCCTCTTGCGGGTAGAAAAAAGTGTGCTGAGGGCATTGACCAGCTGCATCCCTGGGGGCGTTATCGGCAACTTTCGGCCATTTTTCCTGCCATTGGGCCACACGTCGAAGCGCTCCTTCAACCGTTCCCTGCTTGCCAATCGGTTCGTAATGGTCGGTGATGGTAACCCAGGCCCGTCTTGGTTTTGCGGGCCGGAGGCTCTTCCGCACCTTATCCTTCAAATAAGGCAATAGCCATATTTCCGCATTGCGAGGGAGGCTCATTGAATTCGGCGGACCTTTGCGCGTCTTGGCCGCCCACGGTGCATGGACATCGCTCATAGCCGCTGATTCTGAGTATCGCGCACATCTATTTCGCCTGTCAAAAGCCGCTGAATTTCGCGCTGCCAATCGCCGTCCGAGAGGGAGGAACACTGTCAAACACCAGTTGAAACACCTTGAAAAACCTCCAATCCTACCGTTGTTCACTCAGCTTCTTTCTCCTCCTAATTGCTGTTTCCAGAGGATTAATCTCGGCTCTTAGGTTATTCTTATGCTGGCTAACACCTTCTGACTGATCGTTCGATATGGGATTTGCTCTCAGTGTTGTCTACGTATTCATTAATTACCTCACGCCGGCCTATCTGTTCGGGTCGCTCGCGGATTTGCACATTGAAGTGATCATTGTTGCTCTTATCGTTATTGTCTCGTTGCCTGCCCTGATGAATTCTTTTCTCCTGAAGATTCCACAGTCTCTGGCAATGATTGGTTTGACGGTTGCGGTCTTTTTGTCAGTGCTTTTCGGGAGTCGTGGATTCGATGGGGCTGTCCAGGCGTTTTTGCTGTTTATCCCGAGCGGCGTTCCATTCTTCTTTGTATGCCTGCATTGCAATACGACGAGGAGATTTAAGATTCTGGTCCTCACGATGCTCCTCGTTTGCTTGTTTGTGATTGCACGCGGCTCCTTCGATCTGTTACGCGGAATCCCCCAAAACACACTACAGCCTGAAGCGGATTCAGGAAATCCGATCCCAACCAGTATGACTGGCAGCAAATATTTTCTTAAACAAGGAAATGGCGAGGGGGGCTGGGTTTACCGGTTACAGTGGCTCGGTGAGATCAACGACCCCAACGACACAGGGCAGCTGATTGTCTGTGTCATGCCGTTGATCTTCATCTTCTGGCGTGAGAAGAAGACGATGACCAACATCTTCTTTGTAATTCTGCCAGTGTGTGCACTGCTGTTCGGAGCCTACCTAACTCACTCGCGTGGCTCGCTCCTTGCCTTGTCCGCGATAGTGATCGTTGCCGCCCGGCGCCGCATTGGAACGCTGCCGGCAGTGTTGTTGGTCAGCGCCCTGATTGCGGCGGCATTCGCGCTTCAATTTACTGGTGGACGAGAAATCTCCGCCAGCGCAGGTGAAGATCGCACGGCCCTCTGGGGCGAGAGCCTGCAATTGCTAAAATCGCATCCGCTCCTGGGCGTAGGCTTTGCGCAATTGGGTGACCAAATGGGCCTTACTGCGCACAACTCGGTTGCGGTCTGCGCTGCGGAACTTGGCCTATTCGGCCTGTTCTTCTGGTCTCTCTTCCTTTTTCCGACAATGAGAAATGCGCTGGCGACCGCTTCGCCGGATGATGTCCATGACGGAGAACCGATCCCTGCTGATGAATCCAGATTTCCGCAAACAATCATGCCCATGGAAGAAATCGATAAGGCGGAGATCAATCGCCTCGGACAGCTTATGTTTTTGTCGCTTACAGGATACTTGGTGGCAGGATGGTTTCTATCTCGCGCCTTTATCATGACGCTGTTTCTGCTTGGCGGTATGACTGAGGCCGTCTACGAGATGGCCCTGCGGCGAGGGATGATTGCTCCTCGCTTGCGGCACGAACGGGTGCTGTCCTATTCGGGCCTTTTAGCAGCCGCCTTAGTACTGATGCTGTACCTTACGGTCCGAGTCCTGCACCTATCGAGTTGATGCAAATCATCAAATCGCATCAGAGACAAGATTAAGGAACTGAAGATAAGGGGACCCTGTTGCAGGTGTTGATCAGGTAAGTCTGATGAAGATTGCGCATGTCGTTGACAGTATGGAGATGGGCGGCGCTGAGACTCTTGTGTCGCAAATGTCCGGTCTGCAGCGGGAGGCCGGCCACAACCCCTGCGTCTACGCGATAGCGGATCTTGGCACGCTTGGCGAGAAGATGCGGGCTGAGGGCTTCAGCGTGCAGTCGAACGTGGGCAGGAAACTAACGGACTCGACCCGGAATTTTTACCATCTCTTTCGCAACTCGCGACCCGATGTAGTTCATCTGCACAACCCAACTCCCACCATCTATGCTGCCGTGGCTGCCAGAACGGCTGGCGTCTGCAGCGTAATTTCAACACGCCACAGCCTCGTGGCACCGCCGCACAATATGAGAGCGGAGTTTAAGTATGCAATTGCGGCCCGCTTTTGTGATTGGATCACCGGAATCTGCGAAGCAACTACAGAGAATCTGAGGAACCTTAACAATGTACCTGCGCGAAAACTCGTGTGCGTTTACAATGGTGCGGCTCCGCTTCGGCGAGCTGTGAAAGGAGGATGGCCTTCAAAGGACGGTTTCACTCTGGTCTACGTGGGCCGCCTTGAGCCTGTAAAGAACCACACTTTGCTGCTTAAAGCGTTTCGAGACGCGCACACGTCAATGCCGCATCTCCGCCTATGGATGGTCGGCGATGGTAGTGAGCGGAAGGGGCTTGAGAAACTTACTACCGAATTGGCTATCGCCGGTCAGGTGACCTTTTGGGGACAACAACACGACGTAGCGCCGTTCCTCTCTGCGGCTGATGCGTTCATCATGTCTTCGAAGTCAGAGGGCTTGCCGATTTCGCTTCTGCAGGCCTTCTCACTGGGACTGCCGGCCATCGTCACGGATGTTGGCGGAATGGCAGAGGTCGTTAAGTTGGCAAAGGCCGGGATAACAGCATCCCTCACAGAACCCGCGGAGATGACGGCAGCAATACTGCGGATGGCGGCCAACCATTTGGAACGCGAGCAGTTTGCGAGGAACGCAGAAGCAACCTTCAACTCACGCTTCAGCCTGCAATCGATGGTCAATTGTTACATGAAACTCTATGAGAATACTTCTCGGGCTCAACGCATGGCGAAAAAGTGAAGCCGGTCCTCCGTCTTGAAGGATTCGCATTCTCCGCTTTGCGAGTCCGGTCCACGTTGACCTGGATCGCAACAACTCTGCGCGATCGGCTTTCTTCTCGATTTCGGAGGAGCGTTCGCACAGCACCCAGGATCACTTATTACGCGCGCAGTCATAGGAGACGCGAATCGGCGTTCCTAAATCCACGACTTCAAAATCGGTCACTTTTAGGTCCCGCAAATCATGCGAGCCAAAATCGACGTCTGCGTACTTTGCGGTTGTATCAAGGTCGCTCTGCGCAGTGAGCGCAATATTACCCCCGTCCGCTAGGTACATCCCGTATTTCTGCAAGGCGCGAGCGACCACTTGGGCCGCAGGTTTCAATTGTGAAACATCATAGGACGCTTTCAATCGAAAATGAACGCCGTAAGGTGGAGCGGGAGGCGGAGACGTCGGACCGCCTGCGTGTGTGGCGGGGTGGACATAAACATCTTCGCGCATGCGCGAGTTTGGAAGAATGAAGCGAATGGCGTGGTTAATTCTCCCTGAAGCGAGCTCGTCGGCGTTGAAGAGCAGGGGCGCGATGGGAAATCCGGCGGCGTCGGCGCTGGTGCACTGCTCTCCACGTCCTGAAGGCGGATAGACGCGGTTGAGATCCCACACTGCCACGAAGCCTGCGAAGAGGGCGTTCTTTTCGTAATTTGCCTGGTAGGCCTCATACAGCTTTGCGTTGCTTCGGTCAACTACGATAAGGTGACAGTCATTTTGACTGACATCGCATTGATAGTCATTCTGCCCTTCTATTCCCCCCCCAGCCGGCAGAGGAAAGACCTTAATCGCATCGGAGTCCGCGGCATAGAAATGATCACCTTTTCGAAATGGAACGTACGGGGTGTTGACGTTCGCCTGCAAGACACGGATGTTAAAGTCAACCTGCAACCTTCCGAGTCCCCATCCGCCCGCATTCGCAAGCCAGCCAATGATGGACGAGGACTGAGGATCGGCTGGCTCCTGGCTCACGTCATGTGTCCAAATGGAGCCGGGAGGGAAATAGGGCACAGGCGGTACGATGCCTTCCAGCTTCGCAGCCCTGACCTTGGCGATGTGGCCTTGTATTGCGGCCCCGGCCAGAATGGCGCTAATTCCCAACACGAAGGTGAAGAGGAAGTTCTTTTTGTGATACATGGCAATCTAGTACTCCCTTGGTTAATGTGAATTAATACGGGAAGAGCACTCGCCCACTTCAATCACCGCGTGAGAATCGACGCTTTCCGGCTTCGCGAAATCCTCTTCATCAATTGTCGAAACCGACGCTGAACTGTTCTTGTTCCAAATTTTCCAAAGTGGGCCACTCGTGAACAGAAACTTGTAGAGCCCTACAACGGCAGCTGCGTTTAGCACCAGCAGCGCGCTGCACGGTGCCAGAACGCGATGCAATACCGGAATCTCATAGCGAAGCCCTATGAGAGCGCCAATCAAACCCAACGACTCAAGAGCCGCGAAGAATCCATAAGCCGGCGATTGACCTGTGAGCGCCGCGGAGGAAACCAGCAACAGAACCAGAAGGTAAGGCACAATGAGCCGGATCACCTTGTGCGAGACAAGCTGGAAGAATACTCGATTGCGCGGCGACAAGGTCCATGGCGCGAGTTGGAAGAGCTGAAAGTTACCCGCAAGCGTACGCACCTTGCGGTGAAATTCGCCCGCCACTTTTTCCGGTAAAATGTCGTAAACGCAAGCCAGAGGATCGAGGACCGACCGATAACCCTGGCGGATAATCGAGAGAGGTTGAAACATGTCGTCCAGAATCAGTCCGTCTGGCTGCTGAACAAAGAGATTGCGACGAATTGCGTAGAGGCATCCAGAAACACCGACCGGAGAATCGAAAGCAGACTCGCATTTCCTGATCCATTTTTCATACCGCCAGTAGAGTCCGCTGACTGCCTCAGAGTTGGCCTCTGAACCCTCTCGGCGGAGAATCAGTTCACCGGCCGCGCAGCCGACTTCCGGGTCGGCGAAATTGCCAACTAGTTGCTGAATCGCGCCCGAAGCTGGTTCAGGACGAAGGTCCTGGAACACGATCACGTCTGCGGTGGCTTCTCTGACACCTGCGTTGAGTGCTGCCGCTTTGCCGCAATGCTCCTTCAGAAAGATGGTCTTCAGAACAGACTGGTGTTGACGGGCCAGCAGTTCTTCGGTGCCGTCCGTTGAGCCATCTGACACAACAATAATCTCTTTAATATTTGAATAATCCAGGCGAAGGAGTCGTCGAATCTTGCCAGGAAGCAGCTTGATCCCGTTGTGCACGGCGAGCACAACGCTCACGCTAGGGTTGATCGGAGCGGTCTTCCAAGGGTTTGGTCGCAACCGCGACAAGATCCAAATGACCGCAGGGTACGCCGCATAGCTGTAGAGAATGGCGATCAGAGAAAGCCAGAAGACCAGCTTCACTGGGCACCTCTCCGCAGAATGATGGTCTTGATTGTCTCAAACATGATGAGCAGGTCGAGGCCTATCGACAGGTGCTTGACATAGTAGAGATCATACTCGAGCTTCTTTCTGGTTTCTTCCAGAGTTGCTCCGTACTGATAGCGCACCTGGGCCCAGCCTGTGATTCCCGGGCGAATGATATGTCGCAGTTCATAGTAAGGGATTTCGCTACTGAGCCACTGCACGAACTCGGGGCGTTCCGGCCGGGGGCCGACAAATCCCATTTCCCCGCGAAGCACGTTCCAAAGTTGAGGAATCTCATCGAGACGAGTCTTCCTCATGAACCGGCCCAACGAAGTTACGCGAGGATCATTTTTTGTGGCCCACACAGCTCCCTTGGCCTCAGCGTCCTGTCTCATTGTTCTGAACTTGAAAACGGTAAATGGACGACCGCGGAGCCCAACCCGGGTCTGCCGAAAGAAGATCGGACCCGGCGACGAGAGCAGCACAGCAACAACAAGAATGGGAATAATCGGCAGGCATAACACCAAACCAGCAAAAGAAACAAGAATTGAGACAAGTCGCCGGATAAATTGCTGCGATGCCTTCACATTAAAACCGTGCGTAAAAATGAGGGCGCTCGGATTGAGTCCGTCCAGAGGAAGCCTGCCAAGAAGCCTCTCCATAAGAAAATTGGCGTCCTCGATGATGACTCCGCGAAGGCGAAGGTCAAGGAGTTCGCGCACCGGCATCGCGCCGCGCCGATTCTCCATCGCAACGATCACGCGGTTAATGGCCGGTTCTTGCGTGCAGAAGCCGCGCAGATCAGCTTCAAAACGTTCGTAGTCGCCGCTGAACTCGCCTTGGCTCGCGCCGGCCACAACCTGCATTCCGGCATCGCGCCGTGCGCGAAGTGTCTCAATAACCGTTTGCGCCCGCCCGCCATTGCCCAATACGTAAACTCGTTCTCGAAATGCCGAAAGGCCGATGATCCACTCATAGGCCCGCCGCCATAGAACCAGCATAATCGCCAGGAAGCAAATTCCGATTGTCAGTACATGTGGGCCTATATAAATACTCGGATAGACAATGACAACGCCACCGAGGATGAAACAAAGAACGCTGAGAACCAGCAGCAGGCGAAAATAAATCTCCCATCCCCCCGAGATACGCTGCGGTTCGTAAAGGTCGAAGTAATAGGACAAAAGCAAAGTGAGGACGGTAAATCCAAGGATCTTTACGATCCCGTGCTCATAAAACAATGCAATGTAAGTATCCAACCCTAGCAGATAGGTAGCTGCCAGCACAAAGGCTCCGCCTACGAGGAGCGCCTCGCATAGCAGCAGCACCAGCGTACGGGTTGGATAGTAGACATTGAAAAGCCTGATCATCCCTGGCTTCCGGTATCCTTTCGACCCTTAGCTTGGCCGACAACTTCTGGCTCGTGTTGGTGGTAATAGTCATAGCTGTAGTTGTACGATCCGGTGCGTGGTGCTTCTTTTACGCCATTGAGCACGTACCCCAGAATGCGTGAGGTGCCGAACGCGGTTTTGGTTTTTTGAGCAACTTCATACGGTGTTCTCGCGGCACGAGCAACAAGCAGCACCGCATCTGCTGCGCGGGCGAGTTCCACCGCGTCGGTAACCGCCAACACCGGAGGAGCATCGATCACGATCCAATCAAACTGCGGAGTCAGCATCGAAATCAACTCTTCGATGCGGTGATTCGCCACTAGTTCTGAAGAATTGTCGCTCGTTTTGCCGGAAGGGATCAACGTTAAGTTGGAAATATTCCGCTCGCCCGCAGTCGCGGCGTCACCACGGCTTTTATCGCGCTGCATAATTTCAGCCAATTCCGCAGTTCCGTCAAGATAGTCCGACAGTCCCTTCGAATTGGGAGTACCCAATAACTTATGGATCGTTGGACGTCGCAGATCGGCGTCGATCAACAGAATGTTTTGAACACTGTTGCGAGCCAGGCTAATGGCCAGATTGGCCGCGACAAAACTCTTACCATCTCCTGGCATGCCGCTGGCAATGAGGATTGTCTTCAGCGGGGTTTCATAGCGAGCCTGATAGACGTGCGAGCGGAGACTGCGAAACTGCTCAACCACTGCGCCGCGCTCAGCCAACGTCGGAAGTGAAAGCATCGACGGATTCCACGGATACTGCGCCACCTCTTCAAGCGCCACATGGACCTTCGGGGATGGGGCCTGCCGTTCCTCAAGGTCGGGAATGACCTCAGCTCGTTCCGCAACGTCTACATCTCCCGAAACAGACATCTTGCCCCGTTCGAGGTAGGCTCTTTGAAGTGCTTCGTGTATGCGGCTCATAGTTCACTGTCCTCAAAGGAATCGGCGGGGTCTGCCACCGGGTTGATACTGCCGGGGAATTCAGATGACAAACTATCCTCGTTAAAACCGGACAGAGCCATCGGCGAAAGAACAAATGGCTGCTGTTCCAGATCCAGTTCGGTGCATACCGAAACAACGATTCGCGGCGGTATTGGTTTGATCTGTTCTACGTATGCGCTGATCATTGCGTGCTCGCAGATGAGATTGATGAGGCGGGGAATTCCCTTCGAATAGCGATGGACGAGTTCGACCGCTTCGGGTGCGAAGATGGCCTGGGTGGCGCCGGCGATCCTGAGCCGCCGTGCGACGTATGCCTTGGTCTCCTCGCCGGTCAGGGACCGTGTTCTGCACCAAAGCGAGATACGCTGGCGAAGCTGGCGCACTGACGGATCGCGTAGCTTTTCCTCAAGTTCCGGCTGGCCCGAAAGGATGATCTGCACAAGCTTCTCCGACGAAGTTTCGAGATTCGTCAGTAGACGGATCTCCTCAAGCAGGTCCCAGGAGAGGTTCTGCGCTTCGTCAACAACAATGGCGCAAAGTTCACCGTTACGGAATCGATCAATCAGCCAACGGTTCAGCTGCATCAGCATGCCGGACTTTGTTACCGGCAAGTCCGGCTTGTTCCGCGGGTTGGTCGGGATGCCGAAGTCCTCAAGGACGAATTCAAGGAAGTCCAGCGTCTCCAGGCGCGGGTTAAAAACGAACGCCGTCGAAATGCGCCTTTCGGTAAAGGAGCTCAGGACCGTCTTGAGCAGCGTCGTCTTTCCTGTTCCAACTTCTCCAGTCATGACTACGAAGCCCTTGCGCGAGGCAATGCCATACTGCAAACAGGCCAGAGCTTCCTGAACATGCGGCATCTTGTAGAGAAACCGCGGGTCGGGGCAGGCGCCGAAGGGAAAGTCGTTAATTCCGTAGAAGTATCTGTACATGGCTTACCCCACCACGCTTTCTATGGGCTTGTCATTCCGTGAGAAAGGGTTCCAGCGCCAGCGATGTTTTTCAGGCTCGGGCAGACCGTCGATATGGGAGATGACGGCCAGGGTCGAAAGCTTTGTGAAAGCCCAGATGTCTCTCTCATTGCGCAGCGATGTGTCACGATACTCAAGCAGCCCGGCAATCAGCAAGCCCAGGAAGAGACCGGCTAACAGGCCTCCGGACGCGAACGAACGGCGATTAGGATAGGTCGGGGACATGGGAAGGTTGGCCGCATCCATCACCCGGAACTGCTCACCCTGCTGGCGCTGCTCGAGGGCCGTCGCCATGGACGAGTCATTCATCTTTTTCAGAAGCGAGTTGTAGAAGTCCACAGCCGTCTGATGATCGCGAGTGATCTCCTTATACTGTTCCTCCACCTGCGGAGTGGACTCAACCTTTGTTTCGTAGCTGCGAATCTGACCCTCGATCCGAGACTGTTCCTGCTTTCCGTCGACGAGGGCTTGTTGCGCCGCGTGTAGTTGAGCCTTGAGCTGTTGAAGTTGCGGCGGGTCAGGGCGGTTGACGACGGGGGCGACAGGGGCCGGAGCCGGCTCGCCGGCAGCACGTGCAATCGCAGCCTGTAAATCGGCAATCTTGCGCGAGACTTCCACCACATCCGGGTGGTCCGGCGTATATTGTGCCTCCAGCGTCTGCCTTTGCAGCATCAGAGCCTTGAGTTCGGTTTTGCGCTCATCTACAAGAGCCCCAGCGGCCGCGGGTTCCGAGTTTTGCAGGTCGTGCGTTTGTTGCGCGACCATTGTCTGCAAGAAGGTTACATCCTGCTGCTGCCGATTCACTGACTGCGTTACTGCGTCAAGCTGGGTTGTCAGTGACTGAAGGGTGTTCGAGTTGGACTGTTCCTGGTCTGGGAGCATCCCGAAGTATTTTTGCTGGAAGGCTGCGAGCTTGGCGTCCTGATCGTCAAGGTTCTTCTTTGAGTCGGCGAGCTGCTGCTTCAAAAAGTCGGTCGTGCCTTCTGCAGATGCCTCGCGCGCACTTTGATTCTCGCTGATGAATAGTGACACGATCTCCCCGCAAACCTCTTGTGCCACATGCGGATCCTGCGCCGTGAACGTAATGTAAAAACCGGGCATTCCACCCGATTGGCCGGAGGGAATCGATTTGATCCCGATTGCCTGCTGCATCATATTGACGCGGTCGTCCATGCTTGCCTTGCCATCGGCAAACAAATTGAATTTCTCGATGATCGGCTCAACCCGCGAACGGCTCAGAATCTGTTCCTTCATCGAAGCCAGGCGAGAGTTGAGATCTTGTTCAACAACCGGCTTGACATAATCCTCCGGAATCTTCTGCTGCTCGATAAGGATCAATGTCTGCGACTGGTATTTGGGGGTAACAAAATGGGCCAGCGCGATCCCTGCCGCCAGTAGAATCACCACGGTTGTCAGAATCAGCCAGATTCGCCGCTTCAGAATCTCGGCATAATCTTCCATTGTTAATTCACGATGCCCAAGCATAGAACTCCTTGAAGGTTTACTGCTTTCCGCGAGGTTCGCGAGGTGAATACCCAACGCCGAAGCCAATTACCTGCAGCAGCTGATTCAGAGCGCTGCTGGGAAGTGGGGAAGTTGTCGTCTGATTTTCTCCAGTGTAGTTGGCGAATACGATGATGCTACGGCCCAGATGCCAGGTAGTCTCTGCTCCCCCAAACGTGCCGTTAGTTGTACCGTTATTATTCAGCCCGGCAGTCCGCCGGAATCCTCCTGACAGCCCGAGTGTGAAATTCATTCCAAAATCGCGCGACAGGCCTCCCGTTAGTGAATCGACCTGGCCCCCGATCAGGTAACCCGCTCCGCCGTTGGCGCCGCGGCTGTAGCCCACACTCGCTGATGCAAAGCGCAACCGATAGGAGACTGCCGCATTTGCGGCAACGTTTGTCGAAGAAGGCACGACTGTAGTAGTCGAACTGGTGATCCACTGCGGCCCTCCGGCAACAGTCGTAGTCAGGTTCCTGGTCCACTTGCGTTCCGCGCCGAAGAGCGCTGCGTTCATCTCGAACGTATCGCTGTATCCCGGGTAACTGAACTGAGAAAACAAATAGCTGCCAGATAAAGCGTTCCGCCCATTCAGTTGCCGCATGAACAGCGCATTCGCTGATAGCGAGTTCGTATTCAATCCGTCATTGTTAGGGAATCGAAGCAATCCAAAGCCCCCGCCAAAGCTTAAGGTTGTGGCGGCGCTCGGGGCATATGACAGCTCGCCCGCCGTGATGTTGCTGAGCGCGTGTGTATTCAGCGTCAGAATCGACTCACTGGAGGAGGGGGGAGCCGGGCTGGTGCCACCGATCGGCTCACCTGTTCCCGGGATGCCCGAGAAGCCCGTGGTTGGAGATTGCGGAAGATAGCTGACGTCGTCGCTCAGAAGCAGCTTCCACTGGCGAGAAGCAATACCCTGCGCGAGAAAGAGGCGATGAAATTGGCCACTCTGGTAATCTGGCCCGGTTAGCGTCCAGGTGTAGCCGCCTGCGTAGTCCAGGGTGAACGGCAGGTGCTCGTTACTACTTTCATAACCGATCGATCCTGAAACTGTGCTCGTCTGCCAGTCAGGGAAGCTCGTGCTGAACTCACCCGTCTCCGCGTAGCGCACGGCGTACTGCAGCTTCTCGCTCGCCTTCAAAGTGCCAGGGCCGGTCGCCTCAGGCACAACCTGCGCATGCCCTGCAATGCACAAGGTAACCAAGAACCCAGCCAGAAATTTCAAAGTTGTTTTCATCTCATTCACCTTACGGAACCACAATCGTATCGCCGGGCTTCAACGGCAGGTTGAGCGTACCGTCGCCTTTCAATGCTTCCTTGTAACGCACCGGAATTCTCTGCTGCGATCCCGATTCGGTCCGCAGAATGTAGATCTTCTTCTTATTCGCAAAATCCGTAAGACCGCCGGCGCTGGAAATCGCTTCTAGCAGCGTCATGCCAGGGGCCATCTCTACTGGCCCTTTCTTTGAGACCTCGCCCAGCATGTAAACAACCTTGCTGTGGATCTGAGAAACAACCACCGAGACATTTGGATCCTGGATGTATTTCTTGAGCTTCGTCGAGATCTGGTCTGCGAGCTGGGTGGGGGACATTCCCGATGCCTGAACGTCACCGAGCAGCGACAGTGAGATCATGCCGTCAGGTCGTACGAGGATTGATCCCGACAGCGTCGGCTCCTTCCAAACGGTGACGGTCAGCACATCGGCTGCGCCGATTACATAACTGTCAGCAGTTAGTCCAGGCGTTGCTGCAGGCGTCTGGGCAGTCTGCGCTGCTGGCGGCGTCTGTGCAGGCTGCGAGGTCTGTGTGGGCGGCACCTCCGCCTGTTTCATCATGCCGTGACCAAAGAAGCTTCCGAGATAAACCGCTAGAATTATCAGATTTGTTGAGTTCATAGTACGGCTCCGTTCTTGACAGGGGCAGGTTGGTATTCTGTTCCAACCTGCTTGAGCTTGTACAAAAGCGCCTTATAGCTAATCCCCAGTTCATCCGCGGCCCGTTTGCGATTACCCCCGGTCGCAACCAGTACCTCGGATATCAATTGGCGCTCAATCTGTGTTGAAGCCGCCCGCGTTGCTTCCTTTAGCGACGGGAGCTTTCGATGTCCATTTGACTTTGCCGTTGAGGCGGCTGCTTTCAGGGCGGCCAGCGATATCGACTGATCGCCAATGGCAACAAACGTCTTAATAGCGGTCTGCAGCTCTGAAAGGTTCTCGGGCCACGTGTGCTCCATCAGGTACCCGATGATCTCCTCTCGTAAAACCGGCTTCGGACGGTCAAATTGCTTCGAATACTGTGCAAGAAGCTCGTCGGCGATAGAAAGGATCTCCAACTTCCTGCAGCGCAAGGGCGAAATGCGGAGTGTGATGGCCGAAACCAGGTAATAAAAATCTTCTCGCATGCGGCCGGATTTTACTTCCCCAAAAAGTTCGCGGCTCGTACCACAAAGGAGGCGGCTTGCCTGCGTCTGATCCGAATGAAAGTAGGAGCTGATAATCAACTCCTGCAAGGCGAGGCTCAAATCTCCAATCTCCCTCAAATATACTGTTCCCTTGAGCGAAAAAGCCGACTGAACGGCCTGTTCATCGGCATCGCCGCTGCAAATCTCGGTGAACAACCCCCGAGAACCGTGCGACTGAGCGTGGATCTGTCTGGCAACTGAGCGCTTGCCCACCCCGTGCTCGCCCTGAATCAAAATCGGGCAGTCGCTATCGCTGACGCGGGCAATCGCGCGCTGAAGATGAACGTCGATTGGCGACAACTGCTTTGTCGACCGTTTAGCGACCTGGATTGGGGTGTTACTCCCCATGGGCGGTTCTTGACTCACGCACCTACCCTAGCAATACCGATTCCAAACCTCAGAAGGCCAGGTGGTATTGGAATTTCATGCTGAATATCCCCACTTTGGCACAGTTCTTGGAGAAGGGGCTGCTAAATAGGGAAATGTTTTTCCCATCAAGTAGCCATCATTGTGACATCGAATTCCCATGGAAGTGGAAAAAGTTTTCCATCTACCAGGGAAAACCTGTCATCGACACCGATCCAGTAATTGGCAATCACCTTGGAGTGAACCTTCCCAACCTTGGCGCCCCAAATTGCTAGGGACGATGTAACCTACGAACGTGCGAAAGGTCTCTTACCGATATCATGGCTCAGACCATTCAGGCTCAGAAGCTTTCCGCTAATCGATGCTCGCTTCGGCGCGTCCATTTTGCATCCAGATTCGTGCTTTTGGGTATGCTGCTGGGGGTAGTTTATTACGGCGCCGTGGTTAGAATGGTGAATATCTGGCCGCAAACCCCCTACGGTTCCTGCGGCTTTTTGATACCGCTTCTTGCTTGCTACCGGGCGTGGTATAAGGATCAAGTTATTCATAATAAAATAGTTGTGCAAGAGGACGTCGGAGTTGCAATCACTGCCTCCGGGTTGCGGCCATTTGTCATCGGAATCCGACAAACGCAACCCCGGCATTCACTTGAACACGGTCACTTCCCTCGGGCGACCTTCTGAGACTGCTTCGCTCTCTAGGACAGCCCTGAAAAGACTGCGCTAGAGTGTAACGAGTGGCATGATGAACCTCTTCACAGTCTGAAAGATTCCCTGGACATAGAAGACCAACACCAGGAGGCCCCCCGGGCCAGAGATGGAATTGTAATGTCGAACACGAAGACGATCGCTAAGAATACAGGATGGTACGGCCTCGAGAGGCTGATCAATGCAATTCTCACGGTTTGTACGTCGATTGCGATCGCCCGGACCCTTGGTCCAGCGAAAATGGGTTACATCATCTACGTTTCTTGGATCGCGTCCATGGTTGGCGAACTGGGCGGACTGGGTATTCCCGCAACCACTCGAAAGTACATGGCGGAGTTCCTCGGGATGGGCGACCGGGGAACAGCACGGTACATTTTTTTCCGCACATTGGGTCTGCAGGCGGCGCTCGCGACTGTTGTCACGGGTGGACTTCTTGTCTGGGTTCTCAGGGATGCCGCCGGCGACTACAAGCTGGCCTCGGCGCTGATTGTTCTCAGCATCTGGCCGGCCATGGTGAACTCCATCCCGGCGCAAGCGAATGTCGCGGCTGAGGAAATGTCGAAAAACCTGCCGGCTTCCTCTATTTCCATCCTCATTTACTTCGCCATGATTATCGCCACAGTGGTCTTCCATTGGGGAGTCGTTGGCGTCGGCGCGTCCATGCTCCTTATGCGTCTTACTGATTTTTTGTTACGTCTTTTCCCCACCTTGACCGGCGTCCTCTTGTGGGAGACTACCCATGTTCAGCCGGTAGGATTGGGCAACAGGATGTTGTCTTTTGCCTGGCAGAGCGTCGCCATCATGATTGTTGAAATGGTCGTTTGGCAGCGGTCGGAGTTTATCCTGCTCAAACATCTCTGCGCCGATATCCGCCAGGTCGCGTTTTACTCCGTTGCCTTCAGCATGGCCGAGTGTCTTTTGATCAGCGCACAGATTTTCGGCTCCGCGGCAGGCGCCACCATCTTTGCCCAATATGGCCGCGACAAGTCCAGACTTCCAAGCATCACGGCATCCACTTTTCGCTACCTTGCCCTCACGTCGATTCCGCTTCATTTTATTGCCGCGGCCCTCGCGGCGCCGGCCTTGCTTGTTGTTTATGGCAAGCAGTACGTGGGCGCTGCAATGGTTGTTACCATTGCCCCCCTCCTCTGCCTGCCCAAGGCCTTTATCGGGCCCATACAGGGCCTTCTGCAGAGCTACGAGCGGCAGACCGTCATTATTTTTGCGATGGTGCTCGCTAGCATCGTCGATATCGGCGTCGCCTGGTACCTCATTCCCGCGCACGGGGCGGTTGGCGCGTGCATCGGCAGCGGCGCGGCGGAGATCACCGCCATCGGCCTGATGTGGGCGATCGCTATACATCTTTACGAGGTGAAGCTCCCCTGGGTCTTCCTGGCAAAGGTCCTATTCATTAGTGTGGCGGCGTCGCTCACCGCCCACTACATCGCCATCCTCCTCGCCCCACTTTTGGGGATTCTGTGCGGCGGAAGCGCCGCAGTGGCTGTCCTCTTTGGGCTGCTCATCCTGATGCGCGCCTTGAATCCAGAGGACCAAGAACGCTTCAACACCCTCACAGCCTCACTGCCGAAGCGAGTCTCCGGGCCGGTCAATAAGGCTTTGGGGCTGCTGTGTCGGCCGGCATTTGCACGATGAACGTCTTTCTTATCCAACATGGAGGCCCGCGGATCCTACATGGCCCATTCAGTGACTCCACGGTTGCGTTAGGGTCGGAGAGCGCATTAAGGTGCGCGCCTAGCTACTCTTCGTCAAGCGTCTTCCCAGGTCCGGGCAATTGCCGACAAGGAGTTCTCGGCCGGCCACGGCAATGGAGAACCGGTCAAATCCTGAGGTCTCCCCGACTCTTCACAGGAAGATAGGATTAAGGCGAGCCAGTCTCTCGTTCAGCAGGCATTCGTTCGGCTGAAGCGGCATGCAGGAATGAGCCAGGGACTCCGGCGCCTTTCAATCAGACATAAAGAGCCGTCGCGCGTTTTTCACAAGATGCTTCCAACCGTAATTCGGTCGATCCTGAAAAAGTCGCGTTTTAGTTGTTTCGCATTTCATCTGCTGGCCGATGGGAACCTGGACGGAGTGAAATTGCCCCAGATGTCCAGCAGGCTGGAGATAAAATTACGACAAATGCTCCGGGGAGCTTGTGAAAGTTCATAGCCGTGGCCGCCAGCACGGCGTTGATCGCATCGCTCGCAACGCCCTTCAGCCAATTGCGCTCCATCTGGTATGCCAGCTTCAGATGTCCGACGGAGATTCCTTTTGGAAGAAAGAGTAAATCCGCTTGCAAGTTATTGAAGAGTTGAGAAAGGTGCCTAACAACCCGCGCTGGAAACGGAGGATTCCTCTCGGAAATCAGTTTCTTGGGTTCGCTTTAGAACGACGAGCCGCTTTATGCAGCGATTGCGGTGGTAGAATGGCAGGAAGTTTTGTGTCAAGGTCAGATAATAGTTTAGTTGTGCGACTCCCAACTTCTTGCCACGCGTTTTTACAGGGCACAAATCAATGCCTAAAATGCATTCCTGATCTGCCGTGGCAATCAGCAGGGGACCATTCAGACCAACTCATCCGAGGTACTCTAGATTGAGAGACAGCTTGGGCAATTCAGAGCGGCGGCTGGTCCTCTCCAACCTCTTTTCCGGCTCCATCCATGAACTTTTGCATCCTCCCTCAGGCCAGATACCGTTTCTTGATGGACTGCGGACCATCGCCATACTGCTGGTAGTCAACGCGCACCTTAGCGCCAGGTTTTCCCAGACATTTGGCTCCAACTCATTTTCCAGGCTTCCCTTCGTCACCAACGGTTGGATCGGAGTCGATCTCTTCTTCATCCTTAGCGGGTTTTTCATCGGCGGTCAGCTTTGGAAAGAGATTCAAAGAACCGGTACAGTCGCCGTGGGCAGATTCATTCTCCGCAGAGGATTTAGGATCTGGCCCTTGTACTTCTTCACATTTCTATGTGTCTTTGTCTGGAGCCTTGCCTTCGGAAATGGCCTGGCCGCCAAGGGATTCGGCTGGTCCGACCTGATCTTCGCCACCAACTACGTCAATCATGGCATCGTCATGGGCAGTTGGTCTCTTTGCACGGAAGAGCAGTTTTATATTGTCGTTCCCCTGCTGCTCTTTTATTTCGCGTCCCGCACGCCGAGCCTTCGTAACTACCGTCGGTGGCTCTGGGTTGTCCTACTCTCCGTTCCTCTGCTTCGTGCCGTAATTTGGATCTGCTACACGGGGCACTTCTTCGTCCATGACCCGCAACTGTTCGCTTCTATCTATTACGCGTCCTTAACGCACTGCGATGGCCTCATCATGGGGCTGATCATTTCCAATTTGTGGATCGCGCGAGAGCATCCAAAGGGCAAGTTCGCCTCGCCTTGGCCCTTGATGATCGTCGCCACATTGTTGGCGGCAGCTTTATACGTGATCCAGAAGGAGATTTTCGATTTTACGACTCTTGCGCTTCTTTTCGGTGCGCTCGCATGGCTCGGCCTGCAGCACCGTCTCGCAATCTTCAATGCCAAGCCTTTTTATTGGATATCCCGGCTTTCCTTCGGCATGTATCTCAACCATGAATACATGGGCCCCTGGCTTGTGCAGTCACTACCTCCCAACTTGATTGCCTTACTTCACTCGCCAATATTGGCCAATTTCTTGGTATTTTGCCTGCTTACCTTGATGTCGGCCGCCGTATCTCTTGTTACTTTCTGCCTAGTTGAGCATCCCTTCCTACAGATGCGGAAAGTTGTGCTTGGACACTGAAACCTGCATACGGCGAGCCATATCCAGCCCACCGGGAAACTGAATACACCCACGAACGCTCCAAGGTGTTTGCCAGATCTATTGTCGCCTCACGTCGACGTCGACTTGCGCGCAGCAACGCAGTCCGGATCTGCGCCAGTATGTTTCATCCCGCCCGTTGTCGCTGGCAAGCCATCTGCGCCTTAAACACTGCTGCGCGGCTCCTCTGTGATCGCCTACTCATCGACTCCCCTGACCCACACCGAACGCGACGCCGCGCTGTTGATACTGGCCGAAAAAAACACGCCGTTGCGATAAGCCCAAAGATCCATCAGCTGACCCTAAATTCACTCCCGTTGTCACAGAACAGCATTTTCGGCAAACCGCGCTGCTCCTTCAACCTGTCCAATACCCGCACCATGTCTTCTCCTTCCAGAATCTGGCCGGCTTCGATGGCCAGACTTATCCGGGTATAGATATCCACGATCGTCAACGATCGGGGGTGTCTGTCGTCGCGGAGCTGGTCCTCCACGAAGTCCATCGCTCAGACCTCGTTAGGCCCGGTTGGGCGAAACCGCTCCTCTCGATGAACCATGAATCGCCGTCTTCCACCTTGCCGTTTAAGCCGCCAAGGCCTTCTTCGTTGCACAGCCGATACACAAGATCCTTGTCTACTTACCAGCCCTCGCGATTCAATAGAGCGCGGATCATTCGGTACCCGTACACCACTCTGCTCTGTGAGATCTCCTTCGTCAGCATGCGAAGCTCGATCCGCTGGTCCTGGTGGGTGTCGTGGCCATATTTGGCCCTCGCCAGTTCCAGAACGCAACCTGCCGTTCGCTCAACCAGTGGCTCTGTTCCAGATACTCGGCCAGAGGTCAGCGCCGGGAGGGAACTACAACTGGCGGGAGCGTCTTACAACTTTTGTTCAACTTGCAATTCCTACCAGAAGGCGTACACTTCTTTCGAATCAGCCCTGAACTTAGAAACTTCAAAGGAAATTTGCCATGAATGTTGCGCCCAGATCTCTCCTTGCGACCTTGGTTTCTACCAGAAATCCGCGTACGTTCGCTCCCAGCGCTTCGTTGCTGAGACTGCTTGCTGACGTACGTATGGCTGTAGCCTGCATCTGGCGTGGGCTCCAAATCGGGAACGTGGGCCGTACAAGAAGCCCGAAGTATCATGTGCGCGCGAGCGGCTGTCTCATGAAATCGTTCAGTGCAGCAAGTCTGCTCATTCTGATTGCCAACTGCCAATTCTTGCTCGGTCAGACGGGCACAAACCTTGGTTCCGTGAATATCGGTAGCAGCGCTACTGTGACAGTTACCGCAGTTTTTCAGCAGGCGGGTACTTTAGGCACCATCGCTGTGCTTACCAAAGGTGCAACGGGACTCGACTTTACAAACGCCGGAACCGGGACATGTGCCGTCAGCACACCCTACGCCGCTGGAGCATCCTGCACGGTCAATGTGACCTTTACGCCGAAGGCATCCGGGACCCGGTATGGCGCGGTAACGCTCACTGACGGATCGAGCACTGTGCTAGCGACCAGTTACGTATACGGAACTGGTAACGGCCCGCAGATAGTCTTCACATCCGGCCCCCTTAGCACCATTAGCACAATCCTTTCTTCTCCTGACGGCGTGGCGGTGGACGGGAATGGCAACGTCTACGTCGCATACCAGGATCGCACCATCGTGTACGAGATTCTGGCGGCAGGCGGCTACTCCACGACGGTAGAAGTGGCAAGCGGGTTCACCTGGCTGAGCAGCATAGCCGTGGACGGGAGCGGAAATGTCTTCGTTTCGGACTACCAATTAAACGCGGTTTATGAGATTGTAGCGGTCGGAGGGAGCATCCCGGCCACTCCCGTAATCAAGACTCTTGGCAGCGGCTTCCTTCAGCCTTCGGGCGTAGCGGTGGACAAAGGCGGGAACGTCTATGTCGCGGATACTGGGAACAACGCCGTGAAGGAGATTCTTGCGGTCAACGGCATCATACCGGCCACTCCCGTAATCAACACGCTTGGCAGCGGGTTCAATCTTCCAGGTGACGTGGCTGTGGATGCAAGCGGGGATGTCTTTGTCGCCGATGAAAACAACAATGCAGTGAAAGAGATCGTTGCTGTCGGAGGCGTCATCCCGGCCACTCCCGTAATCAACACCCTTGGCAGTGGCTTTAGCTACCCTATTGGTGTCGCGTTGGACGGGAATGGGAACGTCTTCGTCGCAGATACTTTTAATAACGCAGTGAAGGAAATAGCAGTTGCAGGCGGTTACAGCACCGTCACCACTTTCGGCACCGGGTTCAGCTCGCCCTTTGGAGTGACTGTGGACGGAGACGGTAACATCTACGTCGCTGATACGGGCAATAATGCTGTGAAAAAGCTGGATTTCGCCGATATACCGAGTCTGGCATTTTCCGGGACGGCAGTTGGAGCAACCAGCACTGACAGCCCGCGGACCGTGACGGTGGAGAACGACGGCAATGCAACCCTGAGTTTCCCCGTTCCTACGACAGGAAACAACCCGAGCATCTCGCTCAACTTTGTTTTGGACAGCGCCGTGACATCAGCCTGCCCTCTTTTGACGACCAGTTCGTCAACGGCGGGGACACTGGCCGCCGGTGCTTCCTGCCTTTTGCCCATCAGCTTTGAACCAACGGTATTGGGAACTTTTAGCGGGTCGTTGGTTCTGAAAGATACGAACCTGAACGCTGCTTCGCCTAACTACACCACACAGAGTATTGCGTTGAGTGGAGCAGGTGTTAAGACGCCGACGGTGACGGTAACGCCNNCCTACACCTCTGCGGCAACGGCGCTCGTGAGCGGCAGTGCTCAGATCACCATTCCCGCCGCGTCGCTTGCACCAGGCAGCGACTCGCTGACAGCCAGCTACACGCCTGACTCCAGCAGTTCCACAACCTGGAACATCGCCACAGGCACCAGCTCATCTCCGGTGACAGTGACGGAAGTGACGCCGACAGT
>PLST01000384.1:0-3496 GCA_003164255.1 Acidobacteriaceae bacterium
TTAGGTTGTTAGGTTGTTAGGTTGTTAGGTTGTTAGTTTGTTAGGTTGTTAGGTTGTTAGGTGGTTAGGTTGATAGGTTGTTAAGTTTGTGATTCAGCGAGTCAGCGGGTTTGTCGGCGAACGATCAGTTTGGAGACGGGTTGACGGAATCGGGGGTGCGGTTCGCTAGCGGCAACGGCAGGCGGCGGAGGTGCATGCCGAGAGGACCGGGATGGAATCCGGCGTCCATGAGGAAGCGCGCCATGGGGTGCGCCGCGACCGGTTGGCCGTTGATGGTGGTGATGAGCACGCCCTGATGCGCGCTTTGGCGCATTCGCTCCTGACCGCGCGAGCAAAGAAAGTGGGCGAGGCCCGCGGCGGTTTGCGAGCGTTCAGGCTCTTCAGCGGGAAGAAAGACGAGGATATTGGGATTGCCGCGGCGCAGCCATGCGACTAACTGGCCGTTGCGCAGAATGACTTCAGCGTAGGCGGCGCGGGTGAGGATGCGCGGGGCGGACTCTGAATCTTCTTCGGCGACGGGAAGGTCGGGCCAGCGCAGGACGGAGCCGTAGGGGTTGGCTGGATCGGTGGCGGCGAGTTGCACGAATTCGGGCTTCTCTTCGGGCGGCGGGGTGCGCAGTTGGCGAAGCAGATCAACCGCCGCGGGAAGCGCGAACTGGGTTGCGCCGAGGCCTGCAACAAAATAGCCGCGGCGGATGCGGCCGCTCTCTTCAAGAGCTTTGAGCACGTCGTAGACGGCGGAGAATCCGCCGGGAACATTTTCAGCGGCGACGGATTCGCGGGTTAGGATGCCGTAGCGGTTGAGGAGTTGGAGGGCCAGGGCGTGGCTGGCCTCGGTGGCTGTGGGGGCGAGGGGATGTCCCTCAGGGGCTAAAGCCCCCGTCGATTTGGAAGGATCTATGTATGGGCTAAAGCCCGTACCCTTCACGCTTAAGCCCGTCGTATCCCCGGTCCCCAAAAGCGAGGGACCGGGGGCACCCTGAATTTCATCTGTTCCCACCCTTGCGAATGAAAAACGCCGCAAGGAAGGGGCACCCACCTTAATTTCGGATCCTAGCTGTGACCGCAGAGGCAGGAGCGACCAGCGGCCTTGCGCGGTGGGTGGCGTGGTGCGGCGGGAACGGAAGACGCCTGTTTGCAGACGGCGCGGGGTACGGGCGGTTTCAGGGCGGGCGATGTAGGCGCGGAGGGCGTGGAGCGAGTCGTTGGTGATGAGGCCGCGCCAGACGAGAGACCAGAGGGCATCCATGGTTTCGCCGGGATAGCCGCCGCCGAGGGCCTGGTGGAGCGGATCGAAGAAGCTGGCGCCGGTGGACTCGAGAACGGCGAGAAGTTTTTCTTCGCGCTCGGTGAGCGGGTCGATGATGGGGCGCTGCAACGCGAGCAGGGGGAGCTTGTCTGCGAGGAAGAGAGCGATGCGGCCGTCGCGCTCGCCGATGGGTTCGACGCCTGCCCACGCGACTTCGCCAGCGGCGATGAGGGTGTCAAGGCCGGAGGGTTGATAGTCCGCAATGCGGGCGGGAAGCATGGAGGACTCAAGCAGGGACGCGGGAAGCGGTGCGCCCTGCAGGTTTTCGATTGTGTCGAGCAACGCATCGAGGTTCGTGTGGGTGCGGCGCGGGGCGAGCAGGCCCTGCCAGTGGGTGAGAAAGCGGGCGAGGGTGTGCTGCTCGACGGGTTCGACTTCGCGGCGGAGCCTGGCAAGAGACTTGCGGCGAATCTGGCGAAGGATTTCAGCGTCGCACCACTCGCGATGCAGGCCGCCGGGGCGGAAGCCGCCTTCAAGGACGCGATTTTCAGCGGCGAGCAGGCGCAGCGTGTTTTCGACGACTTCTGTGTCGAGGGCGAAACGCTCGGCAACTTCGCGCAACGTGAATGGGCCGTGTGTGCGCGCGTAGCGGCGGATGAGCTCTAGGACGGGATGGGCAACGGGCTCAAGCAATGCGACGGCGAGACCCGGAGGCAGCGGAATGCCGAGGGCGTCGCGATAGCGTGCTGCATCTTCAGCGGCGACAAAGCGGCGTTCGCCGGCAATGCGCAGCTCGAGAAGGCGGCGTGAGCGCACCAGCCGGGGCAACGATTCGAGCAGGAGCGGGTCGGTGACGCGACGCGCGATTTCGTCCTGCGTGAGATCGCCTAGGCGCAGGCAGAGATCGTGCATGCCATCGGCGGAGCGGGCGCGATGGGTTTCAGCGAGACACTGCGCGGCCTCTTCCACCTGGGCGATGGCGTCGGCATCGAGCAGTTCGCGGAGGTCGGCTTCGCCGAGGAGTTCGCGGAGCTGATCCTGATCGATGGTGAGGGCCTGGGCACGGCGCTCGGCAAGGGGCGCATCGCCGTCGTAGAGGAAGTTGGCTACATAGCTGAAGAGGAGAGACGCGGCGAAGGGCGATGGCTTGCGGGTATCGACAACGTGGACGCGGAGCTGGCGCTGCTCGATGGCGCGAAGCGTCTCAATGAGCGCGGGCATGTCGAATACGTCGCGCAGACATTCGCGATAGGCCTCGAGGAGCAGCGGGAAAGAGGGATAGCGCGAGGCGACGCTGAGCAAATCGTAGGAGCGCTTGCGCAGCTGCCAGAGCGGCGAACGGGCATCGGCGCGGCGGCGAGGCAGAAGAAGAGCGCGGCCCGCTGCTTCGCGAAAACGACCGGCGAAGAGAGCAGTGGTGCCGAGCTGACGCAGGACGAGCTGCATGGCCTCAGCGGATTCGACGAGGAACCAGTCAGGATCGGGCGGCTCATCGGTGTCAGGAAAGCGGAGGACAAATCCGTCGTCGCCCCAGAGGGTTTCCACTTCAGGTCCGCCACCAGCGCGGATACGCGCGCTGACGGCCATGGCCCAGGGAATGTGGATGCGACTGCCAAAGGGAGAGAGCACGCAGGCGCGCCAGTCGCCGAGTTCGTCGCGGCAGCGCTCGATGACGATGGTGCGGTCATCGGGCACGGAGCCTGTGGCTTCCTGCTGGTCAGCGAGGAACTGGAGAAGATTTTCAGCGGCGCCGGGATCAAGATCGTTTTCCGCGACGAGGCGGGTGAGCGCGGCGGGTTTGGGCAGGGCGCGGAGTTCGCGGACCAGCGCACCGATGCGGCGGCCGAATTCAAGCGGGCGGCCGGGGCCATCGCCTTTCCAGAAAGGCATTTTGCCGGGTTCGCCGGGTGCAGGCGTGACGAGAACGCGGTCGTGTGTAATTTCGACGATGCGCCAGGTGGAGGCGCCAAGGATGAAGGTCTCGCCGGGATGGGACTCGAAGACCATTTCTTCGTCGAGCTCACCGACGCGGACGGCCTTGCCTTCGCTGTAGGCGAGGAAGACGCCGTAGAGACCGCGGTCGGGAATGGTGCCTGCGTTCAAGATGGCGAGGCGGGCCGCACCGTCGCGCGCGGTGACGACGTTGCGCACGCGGTCCCAGGTGAGGCGGGGACGGAGCTCGGCGAACTCGTCGGAGGGGTAGCGGCCGCTGAGGAGATCGAGTACGCCTTCAAAGGAGGAACGCGT
>PLST01000384.1:3513-3833 GCA_003164255.1 Acidobacteriaceae bacterium
GCGATGGACGGGGCACCCTGCTTTTTTGCGCGCAGGGATTTTAGGCGCAGCTTTTTGGGGGGGACGGGCTTTGTGGCGTGGGGCGGGTGGGCGACGATGGCGACCAGTTGCTGGGCGAGGACGTCGAGGGGGTTGCGGGGAAAACGCGTGGACTCGATGTGGCCGTGGTGCATGGCCTCCGTTACGGCGGCGCAGGCGACCAGATCGGCGCGGTACTTGGGGAAGAGGATGCCTTCGCTGACGGCGTTGACATGGTGGCCGGCGCGGCCGATGCGCTGCATGCCGCTGGCGACCGAGGGCGGCGCTTCAATCTGAATGAC
>PLST01000384.1:3983-9519 GCA_003164255.1 Acidobacteriaceae bacterium
ACTTCAATGCGGAGCTTGAGCTGCTTGGGTGCGCTGGCATTGACGATGGTGACGGGGCGGTAGCGAAGAGCAGGGACCAAGGGACCAAGGGACCGAGGGACCGAGTTGAGCTGTCGGTCGTCCACATCCGCCGCAGATAGATCGGATTCGAGGGCCCCCAGTTCCTCCGGCCCGTCGCCCGGATCTGTTTCAGGTTCCACGACTCCTGTTCCCTGACTTGGTCCCTTGTTCCCTTGGTCCCTCGGTCCCTGTATCTCCACTCCGCCGAGGAAGCGGGCTACTTCTTCTAAAGGGCGCTGTGTGGCTGAGAGGCCGATGCGCTGGAGGGGGCGATTGGTGAGGGCCTGGAGGCGTTCCAGAGAAAGAGAAAGGTGCGCGCCACGCTTGGTGGGGACGAGGGCGTGGATCTCGTCGATGATGACGGTGTCAACGGTGCGCAGAGCGTCGGCGGCCAGCGAGGTGAGCAGCAGATAGAGCGACTCCGGAGTGGTGATGAGAATGTCGGAGGGCTGGCGCGAGAATCGGGCACGCTCGCGCTGCGGCGTGTCGCCAGTACGGACGCTGATGGTGGGTTCGCGGAAGGCAACGCCCATGCGGCGGGCCATGTTGGCCATGCCGGCCAGGGGAGAACGGAGATTGCGCTCTACGTCGACGGCAAGGGCCTTGAGCGGCGAAACGTAGAGGATGCGGCAACCCTTGCGATGACCCTCCGGCAACGGCTGCAGCATGAGACGGTCGAGACACCAGAGAAACGCGGCGAGAGTTTTGCCGGTACCAGTAGGGGCGAGGATGAGGGCGCTCTCACCACGCGCGATGACCGGCCAGCCCGCACGCTGCGGGGTGGTGGGCGCATCAAAAACAGCGCGGAACCAGGCCTCGGTGACCGGGTGGAAGCCGGCAAANNTAGCGCGAGTTGGGCAGCGAAGACAAAGCGAAGAGAGGAAAACCAGAGAAAATCGTCCGCCGGAGGGCGCCGGGGGCGAAGAATCCGGATCGAATTCTGCATCGTAGCCTAAGGAAAGCAAAGAAGATCAAGATTTTGCATCATGGCTTCAACGAAGGCGTCCATACTGGAGGGGAATCGAACCCGTCTGGAGGAGATTCGGAAATTGTGTGGACCAACGGGCTTTCCCTCGGGGGCCATACGGGCTGCGGAAAAAGGCATTTGTGGGGGTGGGAGATTAGCAGGGGCTAAAGCCCGACATTGATTTNNCAGCCTGTAAAGCCCGTTGCTCTTATTGGTGTTTTGCGGCATCCGCAGCGGCGGAAAGCCGTGCCCTTTCAAAGCTGGTTTATCGTGAATGCGGAAATGCACTAGAGAATTATGAGCCCTGGCGGAGCGCCCATGCGCGATCATCTGGCAACGCTACTCGACGACTTCAGGCGATTCGGCCGGGAGATCGCAGTAGTCCGCTACCAGGGAAACCGGCGGCGGGTGACGAGCTACGGGGAGTTGGCGCGGCTGGCCGGACGGTTTGCAGCGCTGCTGGTTGCCAGGGGAATCAAGCCGGGCGACCGGGTGCTGTTGTGGGGCGAGAACAGCGCGGAGTGGATTGCGGCGTTCCACGGATGCATGCTGCGGGGGGTGCTGGCGGTTCCGCTGGACGCGACGGGGACGGCGGGGTTTGCGGCGCGGGTGGCCGAGGACGTGAAGCCGAAACTGGCAGTGGGCGACGCGGTGCTGTTGAGCCGGCTGCAAGGAGCGATTTCAAAAATTGATTTTGAAAGCTGGCTCGGCGTTCTTCCCGAGGAGGAAGCCGGGGCGGTGAACGATATTTCGGCGGATACACCGCTTCAGATCCTGTTCACATCAGGAACGACCGGCGAGCCCAAGGGCATTGTGCTGACGCATGGAAACGTGCTGGCGAGCGTGCGGCCGATCGAGCAGGGCGCACAGCCCTACCTGCGCTGGGAAAAGCTGGTGCATCCGATCAGGATTCTGCATACGCTGCCTTTGAGCCACGTTTTCGGGCAGACGATGGGGCTTTGGGTTCCACCGATCTTCGCGGGCGAGGTGCACTTTGAAGAGCGGCTGGTGGCGCCGCGGCTGGTGGAGACGATCAAGCGCGAGCGGATCTCAGTGTTGGCGGCCGTGCCGCGGGTGCTGGCGCTGTTGAAGGCGCACCTGGAACTGAAGTTTCCTGAGCTGGCGGCGAGGACCGCATCCCCAGACAATCTGAAGCCGGCGGGGCGCTGGTGGCGCTACAGGAAGATTCATCGCGCGTTCGGGTTGAAGTTCTGGGCGCTGGTCTCAGGTGGTGGAGCCTTGGCGGGTCCGTTGGAGCAGTTCTGGAACGCCCTTGGTTTTGTGCTGGTGCAGGGGTACGGAATGACGGAGACCACGGCGCTGATTACGCTGAACCACCCGTTCCACGTGGCCCAAGGGACCATCGGCAAACCGCTGGCGGGACGCGAGGTAAAGCTGGGGCCGGATGGCGAAGTGCTGGTGCGGGGCGCGGCGATCTCGGGAGCAACGTGGTCGGGCGGAAGCTTGCACGCGCGCAAGGGCGAGTGGCTGGCGACGGGCGACATTGCGGAGAAGGAAAGCTCCGGCGAGTTGAAGTTTCTGGGTCGCAAGAGCGAAGTGATTGTGACGGCGGCGGGGGTGAATATTCATCCCGAAGACCTGGAGGCCGCGATTGAGGAGCAACCCGGCGTGACCGCCTGCGCGGTGGTGCCAATGGAGACAGCGGAGGGACCGGAGCCCTGCGCGGTGCTGGCCTGCCGAGGACGGGGCGAGCTGGCAGCGACGGCCGTAGAAAAAGCAAACGAGAGGCTGGCGGAGTTCCAGCGGGTGCGGCGCTGGGTGCTGTGGCCGGAGCCGGACCTGCCGCGCACGTCAACCGGCAAGGTGCGACGCAAGGTTGTGGCGGAGTGGCTCAAGAGGATTCAAGCGGCTGCAACTGCCGGCACTCATGCTCATGAAAATGGGAACGGCAGATTGGGGCGGTCGGACGACTGGCTTTTGACGATGATTGCGCAGGTGAGCGGCGAAGAACATCCGGGCGTAGGGGATGAATTGCACCTGACGGAAGATCTGCACCTGGACAGCCTGGGGCGCGTGCAACTGGCAGCGGCCATCGAGGACCGGCTGGGATTTGTTGCCAAGGATGGAATCCTGGATGGAGTGCAGACGCTGGGAGCGCTGCGGCGGTTGATTGCGGGCGAAACGAACGGGCATCGGGATCGCGATGAAGCGGGGATTGCAGCGGAGAGACCGCTGGAAGCGAATGCGACGGACAGCGAAGCGAAAGTTGCGGCCGGCAATGAATTGACGAACGATGAGGCCGTCGAGGCTCGACGGAGACGTTACATATATCCGACATGGCCGTGGCTGATGCCGTTCCAATGGGCGCGGGCGGCGTTTGTTGAGGCAGTCATGCGTCCGCTGGTGTGGTTGTTGGCGGGGCCGCGCGTGACGGCTCCCGATAATCTCAAAGTGGATGAGCCGCTGCTCATCATTGCGAATCATGTAACGGCGTTCGATGCGCCGCTGATCGAATATGCGTTGCCTGGAGCGCTGCGGCGGCGGATTGCGATTGCGATGTCAGGCGAGATGCTGGATGGATTCCGGCATTTCCGCGACCAGAATCCGCAGCATCCGACTGGACGGTTCTTTCCACTGGGGCCTTTGTACTATCTTCTGGTGACGGCGCTGTTCAACGTGTTTCCCTTGCCGCGGAGGCGCGACTTTCAGCCGAGCTTTGCGCACGCCGGCAAGGCCATGGATCACGGCTACAGCGTGATGGTGTTTCCTGAAGGGGCGCGCTCGCCGGAGGGGACGCTGGCCAGGTTCCGGCCGGGGATCGGACTGCTGGCAAAGCAGTGCGGAGCGGCGGTGCTTCCGGTGGCGATTCGCGGACTGGGCGAGTTGAAGACGCGCGAGAAACGCTGGTTCCGGTCAGGTGCGATTGAAGTGCGCGTGGGCGAACCGATCCGGTTCTCGCCGATGGAGAGCGAGGCGGCAATTACGACGCGGCTGCAGGCCGAGGTGGAGCGGCTGATGCAAGGGGCTTGATCGAAGAAATGGACAGGGGAGATGGACAGGGCGGGGTTTCTGGAACAATGATGTTGCCAGGAGTGACCGAATGAGACGTGCCTTGTTCACGGCGATTTTTTGCCTTCCCCTTCTAGCGCATGCGCAGCAAATAGTCCCGCAGATCAAATTTCAAGCGCAAACAGATTTTTTCAAGCTGCCGGCAGATTTGTATTTTGGCGAGGCGGCGGGCGTGGCGGTGAATTCGAAGGGACACGTCTTTGTGTTCTCACGCGGCAGCACGACGGGGCCAGCCTACGGCGCGGCGGCGGCACAGCTGCTGGAGTTCGACGCGAACGGGAACTACGTGCGCGAAATCGGGCATCATCTCTACGCTTGGAGTTTTGCGCACTCGGTGAAGGTCGACAAGCAGGACAACATCTGGGTTGCCGACAAGGGTTCGGACATGGTGATCAAGTTCAGCCCGGAAGGCCGGGTGTTGATGGTGTTCGGACGAAAGCAGGAAGCGTCTGATGAGGGAACGGAGCCGCTGAAGCATCCGAAACCGCCGCTGCCCCCGATTGACGGGCAGTTCAGGCAGGTAACGGATATGGCCTGGGACGGGGCAGGAAACACGTATATCAGCGACGGGTACATTAATTCGCGCGTAGCAAAAATCGACAAGGATGGGAACTGGATCAAGTCGTGGGGCGAACCAGGGACGGGGCCGGGACAGTTCAATACGCCGCACAGCATCGCAACGGATGATGCAGGAAACGTGTACGTGGCCGACCGCGGAAATGGACGCATCCAGGTGTTCGACGACGATGGAAAATATCTTCGCGAGATTCATATTGACGTAGCCTACGATCACTCGATCCGGCCATGGATGGGCAGTGTGCCGGCCCAAATTCCGGCGACACCTGAGGCGCCCGCACCCCAAAACAAGACGCAATTGAATGGATCGCCGTGGGCGATTTGCATTACGCCGGGGCCGCACCAGGTGCTGTTTGCTTCGGATGGGTTTCCGGGGCGCATCTACAAACTTGCGCTCGATGGCACGGTGCTTGGCGTTCTCGGCAAAACCGGACATGGGGCCGGAGAGTTTGGCTGGATTCATGAGCTGGCGTGTCCGTCGGAGACGCTGTTGTACGCGGCGGAGTTGTTGAACTGGCGCGTGCAAAGGCTGACGCTTGAACCGGCGGAGAGATGAAGTGACAGTGGACAGTGGGCGGAAAGCCGTGCCCTTTCAAAGCTGGTCTATCGTCAATGCGAAAGTGCTTTAAACATGGGGCACCCAGCTGCGTTCATTCCCTGGTCCCCAAGTGCGAGGGACCAGGGGCACCCGGCGGGGGTGAGGCTTGGGGTGCAGTAAGGGCAGGGGTAAGGGGTCACCAAGGATGCGATGGAGCTGATTCGTTCCCACTCATCCCCGCAAAAGGCGCGGGGATGAATGGGGCACAGCTTCGACATGCGGAGATTGATTTTCCTTTCCTACGCATCGGAGGGAAAACCTGTGCGATGAATGGGGCACCCTTCATTTCCAGGTGCTCTTCATTT
>PLST01000149.1:0-5649 GCA_003164255.1 Acidobacteriaceae bacterium
CGTTAAACGCGATGTGGTGGCCCTTGCCCGGCTCACCCAGCAGATTTTGAGCGGGCACTTTGCAATCGGTCAGCACCAGCGGGCAGGTGGACGACCCGTGAATTCCCAGCTTGTGCTCTTCCGCGCCCACAGTCAGGCCGGGAGTGTCTCGTTCAATCAGGAAGGCTGAAAATTTCCCTGTTCCACTGGCTTGGTCCACGATTTTGGCGAACACCGTATACAGGCCGGCGTTTCCGCAATTCGTGATCCACATTTTTTCGCCGTTCAACGTGTAATAAGCTCCGTCGGCAGACAGCACGGCTCGGGTGCGGACATTCATGGCGTCGGATCCTGAGGTCGACTCAGACAAGGCATAGGATCCGATCCACTCGCAACTCGCCAGCTTCGGCAGATATCGCTGCTTTTGCTCCTCGGTGCCGTACCACACCAGCGGCAGGGTCGCGATGCCGACATGCGCGCCAAACGCCGTCGAGAAGCTCGCAAGAATCGAGACGTGGTCGGTAATCAGCGTTGAGCTCACCTTGTCGAGGCCCATTCCGCCATACTCTTCCGGAATCTCCACTGAGGTGAAACCCAATTCGGCAGCCTTGCGCAGCAGCCCTGCCATCACGCCTGGCTCCTTGGCTTCGATGGCCGCAACGTTGGGTTCAATCTCTTCCCGCGCAAACCTTGCCGCCGTAGCAGCAATCTGTCGCTGTTCCTCGTCGAGGTCTTCCGGGGTAAAGATCTCAGCGGGGGTTCGGGTCTCAAGCAGGAAACTGCCGCCCGCGGCGGCAACGAACGGCGATACGGATTGCGTGCTCATAGCTAAACCTTCTTCATCTGATACAAGACAGTACGCCAACTGGATAGAGACGTTCAACCGGGCAAAAAGCGCTCAAAACATGTGTACGTGCATGCACACAGATTTCAGGGTTTTTTGACACGAGGGCTGTTCTTGCCGCTCCCAATCACTTCGTTTCAAGCCAATTCAGGCATTCCGGCAGAGAGTGAAGCTGATCCACGTGGCCAAGCGCAGTGAAAGCCGCAGCGGGAGCGGGCCAAGCCTCCTGAAGGCCTCGAAAGCGGGCCGGCGTGGCCGCTAAGGGCGCGGCACTCAAAACCCTGAATCGCGTACAATTAGCGTTATCCGATCCTTGGAGGTCCCATCCTGCTCGCCGCGCTCATGACCCGACTGGCACCTGCCGTCAGCTCACTCCATGGGCTGGTTTCGAGCCTTGCCGTGCAATGGATCTTCGCCGGTCAGAATGGCCTGCGCCACTATCTGAAAGCGCAATACGGCGATCAGACCTTCAAGGGGCTCTATCACTGGAACCTCTTTGATGCGGCGGTCTTGCTGCCTTACTTCGCCGTCATGATCATTCTGGCGCTGTATGGCGTTCACCGCTATACCATGTGCTACCTCTACTTCAAGTATCGCAAGAACTACAACCCCAATCCTCCCATGCACTTCGACGAGCTGCCCAGGGTCACCGTCCAACTGCCCATCTTCAATGAGCAGTTTGTCATCGACCGGCTCATTGAGGCCGTTTGCGCCATGGATTATCCGAAGGATCGGCTTGAGATCCAGGTGCTGGACGACTCCACGGACGAGACCCAGGAAGTAGCAGCGGGGATTGTGGCCCGGTATGCAGCCCTGGGGCATCCGATTGAGTACATTCACCGCTCCAACCGGCACGGATACAAGGCCGGGGCTCTCGATGCCGGATTGAAAGTAGCCAAGGGCGAGTTTGTTGCCATCTTCGACGCGGACTTTGTGCCGCCGACGGACTGGCTTATGAAGGTGATCCACCACTTTGCGGAGCCGGGGATCGGCATGGTGCAGACCCGCTGGTCGCACTTGAACCGCAACTACAGCATGCTCACGCAGATTGAGGCGATTCTGCTGGATGGGCACTTTGTGATGGAGCACGGAGCCCGCGTGCGCAGCGGCGACTTCTTCAACTTCAACGGTACGGCCGGCATGTGGCGCATCCAGGCCATCACCGACGGCGGCGGCTGGCAACACGACACGCTCACCGAAGACACCGACCTGAGTTACCGCTCGCAGTTGGCGGGGTGGAAGTTTAAATATCTGCCCGATGTGGAGTGCCCCAGCGAGTTGCCGATCGAAATGACGGCCTTCAAGACCCAGCAGGCGCGGTGGGCGAAGGGGCTCATCCAGACGAGTATCAAGGTTCTGCCCCAGGTGTTCCGGTCAGATGTGCCGCGCAAGATCAAGGTGGAGGCGGTTTACCATTTGACGGCAAACCTGAGCTATCCGCTGATGGTGATCATGTCGGCGGCGCTCATTCCGGCCATGATTTGCCGCTTCTATCAGGGCTGGTTCCAGATGTTGCTGATTGACGTACCGCTATTCACGGCATCCACGTTTTCCATCGCCGTGTTCTACCTGATGAGCGAGCGCGAGCTGTTTCCGAAGACGTGGAAGAGAACATTTCTCTATTTGCCTTTCCTCATGGCCTTGGGCATCGGCCTCACCGTCACCAATACCAAGGCGGTGATGGAGGCGCTGTTCGGCATCAAGAGCGCATTCGTGCGCACGCCCAAGTATCGCGTTGCCAAGAAGGGCGAAAAATCGCAGGCAGCCAAGTATCGCAAGCGCCTGGTGCTGGCTCCCTGGATCGAGCTCCTCCTCGGCTGCTATTTCTTCGCGGCGATTCTCTACACCTTCTCAAACCAGAACTACTTCACCGCACCGTTCCTGATTCTGTTCGTCATTGGCTACTGGTACACCGGCCTGATGAGCCTGCTGCAAGGCCGCTTTGAGCGCTGGCGCTCCGGCGCTCCAGCTGACTCCGACGAGACCAGCCCAAGGCCGTTTCCTGTGGGCGTGTGAGAGCGCAAACATCCCACTTTAGCCTCCTCCGCTACAATAGTCTTCAAGCGCCTGCCGCCCGGGGACATGAGTCCACCGGCCGCCAGGCGCATCAGAGCATATGCTGGCACAAAACCTGACTGAAGCCCTTACTTTCGACGATGTTCTGCTGGTGCCTTCTTACAGCGAAGTGGTGCCTGCGCAGGTGAGCACGCAGACGCAGTTGACGCGCGACATTACGCTCAACACACCGCTCCTCTCCTCGGCCATGGACACCGTAACCGAGTCGCGCATGGCCATTGCCATGGCTCAACAAGGCGGCATCGGCATTGTCCACCGCAACCTGACCATTGCTGAGCAGGCGGGCGAAATCGACAAGGTAAAGCGCTCTGAGAGCGGGATGATCGTTGACCCGGTCACCATCGGGCCCGACCAGATGATTGCCGACGCTTTGGACGTGATGCGCCGCTACAAAATCTCCGGTGTGCCCGTTACCCAGGGCAAGCGCCTGGTGGGCATTCTCACCAACCGCGACCTTCGCTTTGAAACACGCACCGATATTCCCATCGGCGACGTAATGACCAAAGAGAATCTCATCACCGTTCCCGTCGGCACCACGCTTGAAGAGGCAGAGCTGATCCTGCACAAGCATCGCGTTGAAAAGCTGCTGGTCGTGAACGATCAGTACGAGCTCAAGGGCCTGATCACCGTCAAGGACATCCAGAAGAAGTTGAAATACCCCATGGCCAGCAAGGACGAAAAGGGCCGGCTGCGGGTGGGCGGAGCCATTGGCGCAACAGGCGATTACCTTGAGCGCGCGGCTGAGCTGGTCCGCGCCCGGGCTGATGTGCTCGCCATCGACTCCGCGCACGGACACTCTTCGCGAGTGCTCGAGGCCGTCAGCGAAGTCAAGAAGAGTTTTCCAGGCATCGGTGTGCTGGCCGGCAACATCGCCACCTACGAGGGCGCCCTGGCGCTGATGGACGCAGGCGCGGACGCGGTCAAGGTAGGCATTGGCCCCGGCTCCATCTGCACCACGCGCATGGTCACGGGCGCGGGCATGCCGCAGATCACAGCGATTGCCGAGGCCTTCCGTGCTTGCCGCGAGCGCGGCATCCCGGTCATCGCCGACGGCGGAATCAAGTACTCCGGCGAAATCACCAAGGCCATTGCCGCCGGCGCCAGTTCCGTGATGATNNAGCTATCGCGGCATGGGTTCGCTCACCGCCATGAGCCAGGGCTCGGGCGAGCGCTACTTCCAGGGCACTGCGGATATGGCCAGCGCCGAGTTGGGCACAGAGGGCGTGGTGCAGCGCGAGCGCGCCAGCCAGAACCGGCTGGCAAAGTTTGTTCCCGAAGGAATTGAGGGGCGTGTCCCCTATCGCGGACCGCTTGAGTCCATGGTCTACCAGCTTGTGGGCGGCCTGCGCTCGGGCATGGGCTATCTGGGGTGCGGCACCATTCTGGAGCTTCAGGAGAATGCGCGTTTTGTGCGCATCTCGGGAGCCGGCCTGCGCGAGAGTCACGTCCACGACGTGATCATCACGCGGGAGGCACCCAACTATCATGTCGAGTAGCCGCGGCAACCCAAGTTACTGGGTGAGTGCCTGGCTGCCGGTCCTCATTGGGCTCTGCATCATCGCCATGGAGTCGACGGAGGCTTTCGGCTCCGATCACACCTCAGGACCGTTGCGTGCGATCTACCAGGCAATCTTCGGGCCCGTGGGCAACGCGAACTGGCAAGTCATTCATCACCTAATTCGCAAGTCAGGCCACTTCATCGGCTACGGTTTGCTGGGACTGGCGTGGCTGCGTGCCTGGTGGATGACCTTGCCCAACTCCGATTTCGTGCAGGACGCCTTGCTCGCGCTGTTGGGAACTGCCATGACTGCCAGCGCGGATGAGTACCACCAATCCTTTCTGCCCAATCGCTCATCTTCCGTGTGGGATGTCCTGCTCGATTGCACAGGCGCCATCGTCATGCAGTTGGTTGTGTACCTGTGGATGCGGGTGTTTCGGCCCAAACGACGGGGAGGCCAGGGATGATCGCGGCCCGCATCCGGCTGGACTTTTAAAGGCCTTGGTTTAAACTTGTTGGCGTGAGCCAACCCCCGAATCCCGACCCAGCCAACTACTCCAAACGCCGTGAGTATGCCCTTGCAAAGAAGTATGCAGAGGGCTTGCGACCCACCGTTCAAATTGTTTTGATGGACTGGCACCTGCCGGGCGGTGTCGTCGCAACCGTGCTTGCAGCCTTTGACGGAGCAGCAAGCGTGTATATGAGCGACGGCAGCGAATTCGTAGGTGGAGGCAAGAGTGCAGGTTCGATTCGCGATGCGTCGATGCAGGCAATCGAGATCGCCGGCCGGTCACTCGGCGTCTTCGGCGAGGTTTTGACGACCAGGCTACCCGAGCCAGGGGAGGCCTGCTTCTATATTCGCTACGGCGCTGACCTGCTGCGCGCGGTAGCCACTGACAAGGAGCTGAGACTGGGAACGGACCCTCTGACCGATCTTGGCGATGCGATGCAGAATATCTACACCCAATATCGATTGCACGAGCCCCAGCAAAAACAAGCGCCCTAGTCCGATCCGATGCGGAAACAGTTGGGCTGGCGTGGTTGAGCGCGTGGTGGATGGCGCTGCCGCGGTCCCCGTTGCTGGTTGACACCGTGCCCGCGTTACGGAAACCTAGTTTTGAATCGTCTCGATCGAAGTGCTGGAGAAAGGAATACCGACAGCGAAGTGTGGAATCCCCAGGTTGAATGTATAACTGACATTCACCTTAACCTGGCAACCTTGACCGTCGGGGACTGTAGCGCATCCAGCGCT
>PLST01000149.1:5709-8576 GCA_003164255.1 Acidobacteriaceae bacterium
GCAGAATTCAATGATACCGAAGATCAACGTCAGAAAGATTCCGACAGCAAGGACGAATTCCACCAATTCGGAAGCTTCTTCATCCCGAACGAGGCACTTCAACCTCCGCATCTTGATCCTCCAACAAACATTCGGCAGCGTTGATCGATTCCAAAGTGGGTACCGCGGCTAATTCCCGCGCATGGTGGCCTCGCCAGTGAGCGTGATGGAGCTTGGAATGCCCGGCCAGGGCACCAACGGGGTGTAGACCGCCTTTGTTTTGACTTGGACCCTATGCACAACATTGCTGCCTCGAGTACTGTTTGCCGTGCACACCGGCATAGTGGCGCAGTTTGCGGAGTACGAGCTGCCATCGCTGCATTCACAGCCCCATGTTGGCGTCGTCACAGTCAGGGTCGACACATTCGGAGCGGCTTGCTGGGCCGCCGTCTTGATGGTGGCTGTATCGCTGGGGTTCAGCGATCCGTATTCCGCTCCAGCATGCGCGGCGTTTTCCACCTCGATGCCCACATAACCCGCCCGGCCAAGGTCGACGGCCCCCATTACGAGCAGCACCAGAGTCGTAGAGATAAGGGCCATCTCTACGAGGGCTGCGCCATCATTGGCGTTGCAGAGGTTACGTAGCTGCCCTGGAAATTTCATCGCCTACTCCGCCAGTGCTATGGTTGCAGAACCGCTGGCCGATCCGCTGCCGCCAGGGCAAACTCCACCCGGCATTGAGGCGCAGCTAAGGGAAATGGCTGAGTTCATCATCAGTGATTGCGACTCGATCATGCCGTAACCGACTGCTGTGCTGCCGCCATTCAGCGTAAGCTGTGCGCCGGGAACGTAGACCGCGCCACCCCAACTCGAACTGGAGGACGAGTCCAAAATCATCGGACTGGAATCGGCTGGCGCCTGCCAGATCAACATCCCGGCGGTAGATCCTGTCGAAGGCGCGCTCAGAGTCATGGTTGAGGCGCTATTCATGGTTAGCGACCCATTTGCAAAATAAATGGTCACGTTCGAACCAGTGAGGTTCACCCCACCAACCACCATGCTCCCGCCAAAGTAGTACACGCCGGGGTTAAGGGTTACGGTGTAGCCGCTCCCGTTGAAATTGAGGCCGCTCGAATAGTAACCAGGCTGCAACGTTGTGGCGCCACTAACTGGATTACAGCAGGTGCTTGAAACGGCCGGTTGGGTGGGCGTGGTGATGGTGCCGGCTGTAATTTCCGCGGCGATGGGATCCGGCTTCGTCGCAGTGCCTGTTGTCGGCGCGGGAGTATAAGATCCGCCGTTATCCGTGACGGTTCCGTGAACAGTATAGGAGCCCACGTCTACCGTGGCGCCGCTGTCCTCCATCACTGCGGGTGTCCCGCTCGAATTGACGTTGAAGGCGCAAGTTGAGCCCGTTCCATCAGTGATGCTGGCGCCCGAGTTGAGCGTCACGGTTTGGCCGCTCGTCCCCAGGATATTCAAGCAGGGACCGGGCGGGCTTGATTTACCGGCTTCCGCCCGCGCTGAGATTTGGACTGTGTGGAAACCGCGGAATCCCGCAAAGTAGGTTGGTACCTGCTCAGTCACCACCGCTTCCACGTAATTTGCATCCAGGTGATTCGGATCGCTGGCGCCCAGAGCGCAGGGGCCGTTGTTAATCGTCAGGAGCACACCCGTTCCGGACGCCGTCGCGCATTGCAGGAATACGGTGGGCGCTGGCCTTCCGTCCTCTGTGAACGCTGAAGTGGCAGCGGTTTGTATCACGCCGCAGTTCGCCGTACTGCACGAACTCGCCTCCAGGGCTCCCGCCATCGCAGCTGCATCGGCAAGTGTCTGCAACTGGCGCTGCGTAATGTAGAGATAGCCTATATCGATAGCGATTGCCAAAGCTCCTAGCAGCATGGGGAGACACAGCGCCGTTAGTAAGGTAATGCTCCCGCGCTCGTTTCCCCGATCCCCCACAACTTTCAACCTCACAAGGTCAAACACCGAATTCTGATTTCCCAGTATCCATAATCGGCACAAACGGCCCAAACTAAAGATGACTTGTCGAGAAAAGCCCAGCTCAGCTTACCATCGATAACTTTTTGGGCCTAAACTATGGGTGGTATTGCTCTTGGACAAAATGTTCATTGGTCTATAGCACAGATTGGGCATTGGGTGATGTGGATCACCAAGCCAACATCATCAGGATAATTCGATAGGTTATCGAGCCGAAAAAGCTGCAAAAAGCACGGGCGTCCGCCGCGGCGGACGCCCGTGTGACCTTCTGAACGAAGGGAAAAGACTGGCCGGGAGAGTCTGCCTAGGCGGCTTCCGCGGGGGGCTCTTCCTTCTTCTGTTCTTCCAACTGCTTTTCCAGTTCGGCGCGCTTCTTGGTCTTGAGGTCTTCGCGCTTTTGGCGCTTCACTTCAAGCTGCTTTTCAGCGCCAAGCAGTTCGATGAACGCTTTCTCCGCGCCGTCGCCCTGCTGGAAGCCGGTGCGCACGATGCGCAGATAGCCGCCGTTTCGGTCGCCGTAGCGAGGGGATACGGTCTCAAACAGCCGCGTGACGGCCTTGTCGGTGGTGAGGAAGCTGAGCGCCTGACGGCGCGAGTGAAGATCGCCCTTTTTGCCGAGGGTGATCATCTTTTCCACGAGTGGACGCACAGCCTTGGCCTTGGCGATGGTGGTCTCCACGCGGTCTTCCACGATGATGGACGTGACCAGGTTGCGCAGCAGCGCGCGACGGTGGCTGGTGTTGCGTCCGAGCTTGAATCCTGCATTGCGATGGCGCATGATGCAACTCTCTTTCTACTAGGGACTGAGGGACTAAGAGATTGAGGGACTAGAATGGCGATCGCGCGCTTAGTCCTTAGTCCCTAGTCCCTACGTCCCTGTTCTTAAA
>PLST01000251.1:0-12029 GCA_003164255.1 Acidobacteriaceae bacterium
TGGCTGGGGGAGGGAATCACCTTCTCTACCAGCTGCTGCGCCCCTTCGCGCACAATCCCGGTCGGCTCGCCCCGCGCATCCTTGTCGATTGCCCCGCCCTCCGGCGCAACGGTCTTTCCCGTAATGCCAGCCGCGGCCAGCGCAGCGGAGTTCGCAACCGCAATGTGTCCGTCGATGCGGACAAGAAACGCCGGATGCCCGGCTGTTACTTTGTTCAGGTCCTGCCGTGTCGGAAGTCTCTTGTCTGCCCACAGGGTGTGATCCCATCCGCCCCCCGTCAGCCAGTGCCCGGCCGGCTCGCCCGCGGCAAAAGCAGCGATCCGCGAAAGCATCTCTGCCAGCGATACCGCACCTGTCAGATCGACATTCAACTTGGTACGCGCAGCCATGCCCAGATGCGTATGCGCATCGTTGAACCCCGGAAACACAAACTCGCTCGATCCGCGGGCCTTCAAATCCACCATGCGCGTCCCCGGCCCGGCAAGGCGCTTCACCTCGGCATTGCTGCCCGAGGCCAGCACCTTGCCGCCGCCCACCGCCATCGCCTCCACAACACGAGGCTTGTCCTGCGCGAAGCCCTCGCCTGTATAAATTGTCCCGTTGTAGAAAATGATTTCGGGTGTGCCGACCGCCGTCGCGCCGCCCTTTGCTGAATTCTGCGCCGTCGCCGCCTCGCATAACAGCAATGCCGCAATCAACACGCTCAGCACACTCAACCACGCTCGCATGCGCGGAGTGTAACAGATCATTACTGTTCCGCCGCCCACTCCACCATCGCCAGCGTCAGCAGAAGCACCCGTCGCAGTCCCGTCTCACGATCCTTCGCCGAATACCACTCGGCCTGGGTGTGTGCCCCGCCGCCCTCGCCGCCCGCTCCCATTGAGAGCGCCGGAACCCCCAGCGAAAGAGGAATGTTCGCGTCCGTCGATCCCAGCCGCAGATCCGTCCGCAAGCGCAGATGCCGGTCAACAGCGCGCAGCGTTTCCAGCAGCGGCGAGTCGTTGGGCAAATGGGCCGCCGGCCGGTCTCCAATCTTCAAAATCGTAAAGCTCAGCGGCGTCTCGGCGTGTCCACCCGCCTTCGCTCCGTTTCTCGTCTTCGCATTCCAGTGCGTTACCGCGTCTTCCACGGCTCTGTGCAACGCCACTTCCATCCGTACCAGTTGTCCCGCGTCGGTAGACCGCAAATCGATTGCTGCCTGCGCACTTTCCGGAATCGAATTCACGCTGGTTCCCCCGCGAATCGTGCCCACGTTCAGCGTGGTACGTGGCTCCTCGGGCAGTTCAATCTCATCGAGCGTCGTCAGTGCCATCGCCAGTGCCGCAATCGGATTGGCGGTGCCCGCATCCGTAAAGCTGTGTCCGCCCGGACCAGTGATTGTCACCAGGAAGCGCGTGCTGCCCAGCGCCTGCGTCACCGCGCTGTCCGCGCCCGCTCCATCCAGCACGATGTGTGCCGCAATGCGCCCGGCAAGCGCGCCGCCGTTGTACAAATGCCGCACGCCTCGCAGATCGCCTTCGCCTTCCTCGCCCACGTTGCCCAGAAAAATCAGCGGCGCAGCCAACTCAACCTTGGCCTCAACCAGCGCATGAGCGATGGCCAGCATGCCAACCACCCCCGCCCCGTTGTCGCACGCTCCCGGCGCCACAAGCCGCTCCCCATCCACTGTCGGATGCAGCGGCGTCTCCGCAGGAAACACCGTGTCCAGGTGCGCAGAAAGCAAAACCACCGGCCCCGTGCTCTCCGGCGGCAACCTGGCGGCCGGAAGCCAGCCAAAAACATTCCCCACGGCGTCAATTTCTATGCTCTTGAGTCCGGCCTCGCCAAAGCGCTCTGCCATCCACTCCCCACGCGCTTGCTCGCCAAAGGGCGGAGCCGGAATCACAACCAGCCTCATCTGCCAGTCCATGATTTTCTTGGGATTTCCATGCAGCCACGCAAACGCCGCGTGCACCGGCCTCTGCGCCGCAAGCGCCGTCACGCGAGAGAACGACGAGTTGCGAGAGAACAAGCTCATGGGATGGACTCAGGGTAGCAGGCGCCGCGAGATTGCCTCGGGCCGCCCCGCCGAGATCGGACGCCTTCGATCGTAGGCCATTTTGGAATATTGTGCTCCATTCATCGCAGTTTTATCGCAATGAATGGGCGTCGAACTCAAGTCAACAGGCCCAGCCGTCCCGTCCACCGACGCCGCGATCAATCCCGCTGGTGCCAAACGCCAATGTCGGTCAGATCGCCGTTCTCATCAAACACCCAGGGCTCAGCATCGTTCAAAATCTCAATGTTCTCGTGCTTGCGCGCTTCATCCAGCATGGATTCCGAAACAAACATCTCGGTAATGTGCAGCGTGTTGGCAATCCGCGCCATGCGCACCTTGCTCTGGTCGATCACGTTGCACGTCTTCAGCGCCGCTTGAATCGCAAGCTTGTCTGAATCCATGATCAGCCCCACGCGGCCTGAGTTGGTCACCGTCGACGTCAACACGTTCGTATACGTGTATTCCTGGTCCATCTTGCTGAACAGCCGCCGCGTCGTGATGTCGGCATTGCCCACGCCGCAGCAATTCCCGTGGCTGCGCTCGGTCACATCCAGCACCACCAACCGTGTCGGCGGCGGTCCCGCTTGAACGAATGGCGTCACAGTGCGTCCCGTCGTGTGCGGATCCATGCCTCCGCCTGAAAACTCCTTGCCCAACTGATCCACAACCAGAACATCGAACGGCGCCAGCAGCAGTTTCGGCATGATGCTCTTGGCCTCGACCAGCAACTCCCGGTCCCCTTCGATGATCTTGTCCGCAGGAAACGCCCGGATGTGCGCCACTTTATGATTCGCGTTCTCTACCGACGCCACGCCAAACAGAAACGGCAGCTTGGCCAGCTTGATCTCGGCCATCTTCAGGCTCAGCTCGCCCATGAACCCGAACCCGGGCACATGCGCTGAGTCCGCGCCCTTCTGCTTGCCCAGGCCAATCGTGATCATCTTCACCAGCCCGCTCTCATGCGGCCCGCTGAATCCGTCATGCGCCTTCACGCGATTGATCACCACAATCCCGTCGGCCTCATACGCGTTCTTGTCCACCAGCACCGGAAGCCCATTGTCGAGCGCGCCCAGCTGCACCACGTCCATCGACGAATGAATCTTGCACCCCGCGCTCTCTTCGGTCACGCCCAGCCGCGCCAGCACCTGCACCTGTCCATCGGCAGTCGCGCCTCCGTGGCTTCCCATCGCCGGAACAATAAACGGCTCCGCACCCAGCCGCTTCAACTCCTCAATCGTTATGCGCACAATCAGGGCAATCTCTCCGATGCCGCGGCTGCCCACCCCAACGGCGACGTGCATCCCCGGCTTCACGCGTCCCGCAATCTCCGTACGCCGAATCTCTTCGCGCAGCGCCGCAGCCACGTCCTTCACCTCGGGCGTCGGAAATCTCTGCCCAACCTTCACCATCTTCGGCAACGCGATATCCGCCAACAGATCTCTGATCATGCTCATCGTTTCCGCCGCCACTCCTCCAGCGTTCTTTCCAAATTACGCCGCGCGGGGCCGAATGCCCAACCGAAAACCACTCGGCCGCATGTGTGCTCCCTGAATTCTCCGCAGATTTTCCGTTGAAAATAGACTGCGTCCCGCGCGCCAGGCCGCTAGGCGTCCGCGGCTGGCTTCAGCTCTCGGTCACAGGAGTTGCGACTCCCACGCTGATTGAAGAAGGTCTCCTTGTCTCCGCAACTTGCTCGTAACCGAACGAAATATGCGCCCAGCGAATGAAGGGCTTCTCGAAATAGCGCCACGATAAAGCCGCCACAGGGATTACAATCGCCAGCGAAAGCAAGGTAACCACCAACGACGTCCAATCGTGGACAGCCGGTCCGGCTCCGAAGATTGCAAAGTGCAACAGCATGTTGATGCCGTTGTGGAGCAGGTAGACCGTGTACGACAACGCTCCCAGCTTCACCAGTACGCGGCTCCTGAAGAAGGCCGTTTGAATCGTTCCCGCATGGATCAGTGTGAGCAGGAGAAGCAATCCATAAAACGCATCAAGCCAGCTCAGTCCGGTGCCGTAGACGTAAACTCGATGCCCGAGCATCAATGCCAGACGACATCCGATCAGGAGCATCGCCGCCAAAAGCCAGCGGCTGTGCGCGTTAAGCCATGCCCAGACTTTTTCGTTGCGGCAGGCCATGGCCACAAGAACGCCAAAGCCCAGCGCATCGGCTCTCGACGGAAGCAGAGTATAGGGCCCTAAACTGGCCGCCGCCGATCCATGCGTGAGCCGGAACAGCGGGGCTCCTACGATCGAACCCACCGCAATCAACGTGACCACGCGCTTGCTCGATCTGCGCACCAGCATCGGAAGCAAGAGGTAAAACTGTTCTTCTACAGCCAGCGACCAGGTACCCGCGATCCACATCCCCCCCCAGTTTCGATGCAGCGTTATCGCAATATTCTGCAGAAACAGCGGATAGGTCCAGACCGGAATATCGTCATTGAAAATGACCCGTAAGGGAGCAGAGCTCGTCGATCCCGCAAAATAAACGCCGATCATGAACAGCGTGAACCAGACAAAATAAACCGGAAAGATTCGGGCCACGCGCCGGCAATAGAAAGTCTTGAAATAGTTCTCGGAGTTCCGGGCGTCGTAAAGAATTCCTCCGATCAGGAACCCCGACAACACAAAGAACAAGTCGACGCCACTCCAGGTAAAGCCGAGCGATAGAAATAAATGCGCCTGCCAGGAGCCCGGCCTCAGTCCATCAATCTGGCCGTTCCCGAAGAGGTGCCATATCACCACCAACAGGATCGCGAGCCCTCGGATTCCGTCAAGCTCAACCACCCTCCCGGAAAGTTTTGGGTTCCGCCATTCCGTCATTCCTCGTTCCCCCGCATAAAGCACCACAAGCTAGCTGCGCAGGGCACTCCCGCGCGCTTGCGCACGTCAGGCCCAACGGCAGTTGACCAACAAAACTCGCCATCGTGTCAAACACGCAAGCGGGCGCCTCTGGTATCTGCTTTCAATTTGTTTTTGGATGGGGGAAAAAGGATTTGCTGACGCGAAGGCCGGCTCGTTAGGCTCCGCACCTGTTGCGAGACACTCCGTAGAGTCTCATCAGTTCTTATATCTGCCGGTGCGAAACTGTCTCTTGAGGCCGCCCAGTTTCTCAACCATGGCGTTTCTCTCGACGAGACATAATTTAAGTCGAAACACGAAGTTTCGATCGTGACCGTGATCACACCATTCTGGTCGCCCTATACTCTTCCTATGCGCCCTTCCATTCGACTCTGTGCATTGCTCTTTGCCGCCATCGCGCCCGTCGTGAGCGCCCAGACCATTACCGTCAGCTTTCCCGCCTCGCGGTCCTTGAGTCCGCTTGATGGCCGCGTTCTTTTCCTGCTCTCCAACGATCCCAGCGCCGAGCCGCGCATGCAGATTGACGATACGGGGGGGACGCAGATGGTCTTTGGCGTTACTGTGGACGGGCTGAAGCCTGGTCAGACTGTCGCCATCGGGAACTCCGCTGCCGGTTATCCCGTCCGGTCTCTCCAGAACGTTCCTGCCGGCGACTACACTGTGCAGGCTGTCCTCAACATTTACGAGACTTTCCATCGCGGCGACGGCAAAACCGTCAAGCTCGCTCCCGATCGTGGCGAAGGCCAGCACTGGAACCTCGCCCCCGGCAACCTCTACAGCACGCCCCGCAAAATGCACATCGGCCCCGGCGCGCCGCCCATCGACCTCACCCTCGACCAGGTTATCGGTCCTATCGCGCCCCAGCCCGATACCAAGTACGTTCGCCATGTCCGCATCCAGAGTGCGCTGCTGACAAAATTCTGGGGACGTCCCATGTATCTCTCGGCGATCGTCCTGCTGCCCGAGGGCTTTGACGAGCACCCCAACGCCCACTATCCCGAGATGGTCTTCGAGGGCCACTATCCCGACGATGTTCCCGACTTCCGCACCACGCCGCCCGATCCCGATCTCAAGCCCGACTACTCGGACCGCTTCCATCTGGCCGGCTACAACCGCATCCAGCAGCAGGAGGCATACGAGGAATACAAGAAGTGGATCAGCCCCGGCTTTCCGCGCGTGCTCGTCATTCAGATTCAGCATGCCAACCCTTTCTATGACGATTCTTATGCGGTTAACTCCGCCAACGTCGGCCCTTATGGCGACGCCATCGAGACCGAGCTCATGCCCGCCGTCGAAAAACAGTTTCGCGGCATCGGGCAGGGATGGGCGCGGTTTCTTTACGGGGGCTCTACGGGTGGATGGGAGTCGCTTGCCGTGCAGATGTTTTACCCCGACCGTTACAACGGCGCGTTTGTGGCTTGCCCCGACCCGGTCGACTTCCACGCCTACATGACGACGGATCTCTACAAGGATCCCAACATGTTTTACATTCAGGGCGCAGTAAAGCAGATTGAGCAACCCGCGATGCGCGACTACCTGGGCCACACGCTGATCAGCGTTCGCGACAACGTGGCCTATGAGGCTGCTCTCGGCGACCACGGCCGCTCCGGCGAACAATTTGACATCTGGCAAGCTGTTTTCGGTCCCCTAGGCGACGACGGCTATCCGCAGCCCATCTTCGACAAGGAGACCGGCGTCATCGACCACAAAACGGCAGCCTACTGGCACGATCACTACGACCTCAACGCCATCCTCCAACGCGACTGGGACACGCTCGGACCCAAACTGCAGGGCAAGCTCCACCTCTACGTCGGTTCTGACGATACCTATTTCCTTAACGACGCCGTGTACCTGATGGAAGACTTCTTGAAGACCACGGGCACGCCGGGTCACGGCGTTCCCTATGAAGGGGAAGTGAAGTACGGACCGCGCGCCGAGCACTGCTGGAATGGCGACCCGTCGCTGCCCAACGCTTACTCGCGGCTGCACTACAACACGATGTACCTTCCGCAGATCATGGACCGCATCGCCAAGACCGCGCCGGTTGGGGCGGATATGAGCTGGAAGTATTGAGAAGCCAGTGGTCAGTGATCAGTGGTCAGTGGTCAGAAGGGCAGGGAATAGGGAACAGAGAACAGAGAACGGAGAACGGAAACACCGGTTTGAGGCGGTGATTTTTGGCGAAAATGACATCGTGTATTTCTGCGGTGTACTTCAATTGGGGGTCGGTTCCCTTATTTCCCGCTAGCCCCGATGTTCCGCTGGTCATTCAAATCGCTTCGTGAGAGAAGACGCTTTTTTTGCGCGCATTTCGTTTTCAGACTACATCCAGGGCAACGATTTTGAACAAATCGTCGCGTGCGGCGAGACGATTTGGCAGGAGCAAGTGAGGGGTCGTGAAGTGGCCAGGACCACCAAGACGGTTTTGAGCCAATCGTCCAGGACCCGCACGACTGTGGTGGGAGCAAATGGCAGCAAATGGTCGCAAAAGACGGTTTTTAACGAGTTTTTGCGCGCTTTTGGCGGCTGTTTTGCACCGAGATTGGTGCATAAGTGCAGTGGTCGGTGGTCAGCGGCCAGTGGGCGGTGGTCAGGGGTCAGTGATCAGTGGTCAGGGACCTGGAAGGTGCTGGTGAGCTTTCGGCTCGATCCGCGGGTGCTCGTTTGGCTGCGCGCCAAAGGCGAAGGCCACCTGACGCGGATCAACGATATCCTGACTAACCTGATGGAGGCTGAACGGCGCGCGGGCTCGGGGCGGTAGTTCAGACCCAGGGAGCAAGGCGCCGAAAAGGCTCGTGGTAGAGTCGGTTCTTCCTCACCCTTCCGCGTGAGGCTTCGGAAGGGTGGGCCGTCCGCCAGACGGAGTTCACGCCAAAGTTTGTGCCAGGCAAGGTCGCGAAAAGCTGTCTCAACTTTCAGCCTTGCGAAGTGCCTTCGGCGTTTATGATGTGTCGTAACATTCCGTTCACTGTTTTCGGGTTCATTGAATTCCTGGCCGATATGCGGTGCTTAGCGGGCGAAGTCGAGTGGTGGGGGCCGCGAATCGGCATTGGGTCGGAACTGTCTGTGTCCGCGAGGATATCTATGCATGCTTCTTTGGCCTCTTCTTACTCTCTCCTATTCAATTTGGAAGCAACAGCGAGGTCTGAGCACAGGCCGCTTAGAGCTTTTCGCATCGTAGCGATGATTCTTGTGGCGTTCGCGGCGGGCAAGGCGTCTTCCCCCGCACATGCGCAGACGAACGAGTGGACTTGGATGGCCGGCAGCAACACGTTACCGGCGAGTTGCTCTGCGCAGGCCGAGCAGTACCTGTGCGGAAATCCCGGAATCTATGGAACGGAGGATAAGCCTGCCTTGACGAACGTTCCGGGCGGGCGGACCGACAGCGCCGTGTGGACGGATAGCAATGGCAATCTCTGGCTCTTCGGCGGATTTGGCACCGATTCGGCCGGAACAGTTGGCGAGCTGAGTGACCTTTGGGAATTCAACCCATCCAGTCGCGAATGGGTTTGGATGGGGGGTCCGAGCACGGTGCCAACACCTTGCCCGCTGAATACCATCGGATTTTTCTGTGGCAATTCCGGCGTCTATGGAACGCAAGCTGTCTTCGCGGCTGGCAACATACCGGGAGGCCGCGACAGCGCCGTGAGTTGGACCGATAGCGGCGGTAATTTTTGGCTGTTCGGAGGAGAAGGCTATGACTCGTCCGGAAATTACAGTTGGCTCAATGACCTTTGGAAGTTTGATCCCTCTTTGAACGAGTGGGCATGGATGGGCGGAGCCAGTTCGAACGGAAATGGCTGCAGATTGTGGGGATATACAGGAGAGAGAATTTGCGTCCTGCCAAGCACGGCAGCGGGGCCGGGAGGGCGATATGCTTCTTCCGCCTGGACAGATCGCCAGGGAAATTTCTGGCTTTTCGGGGGAATGGAAATCGACTCCTCCGGCAATTTTTGCAATCTCGACGATATGTGGGAGTTCAGTCCAGCGACCGCCCAGTGGACATCACGAGGCGGCGCGACAGTGGGAATCTCCAATGAAGCGGTTCCGGCCGTTTATGGCGTGCCCGGCAAGCTCCAGGCAGGACAGACCCCAGGCGGGCGCTGGGATGGGGCGGCCTGGGCGGACAATTCGGGAAATCTCTGGCTATTTGGCGGCCAAAACTCGATCCAAAACATGCCGGGGCCGCTCTTGAACGACATTTGGGAGTTCAGTCCACAGTTGGGCGAGTGGGCCTGGATGGGAGGAACTCAGGGAGCGAATTATGGGTTGGATGGATCGGTGGCTGTCTACGGTCAATTGGGTGTACCGGCCATTACGAACGTTTCGGGCGGCCGGGTGAACGAGGCGACCTGGACGGACGCGGAAGGCAACTTCTGGATGAGCGGAGGGGTTGGCCAAGGCTCCGGTCCTACGAGCGAAGACGGCCTGAACGACCTTTGGGTATTTAGCCCGTCGGGACGTGAATGGACCTGGATGGGCGGTAGCAATAGCACCTACACGCCTCAAAACGCCCCACTCGGCGTATACGGAACCGTTGGCGTGCCTGCGCCTGGAAACTTGCCGGGCACCCGCGAGTTTGCGATGAGTTGGACAGACAACAAAGGTAATTTTTGGTTTTTTGGAGGAGAAGGCGTTGACTCGTTAGGCAACTTTGGGTATCTGAATGACCTTTGGGAGTACGCACCGCCTCCCGTTCCCGCCTCGATCCCCGGATTCGAATTTTATTGGACGCCAATCCTTGGCAATTCCACGACATACCCATCCGGAAATATGAGCTACACCTTTTACACGTTCACTGGGGGAGGATTCAACTCGCCCATTGCCCTGTCCGCTAGCGGATTGCCGAACGGCGCAACTGCCTCCTTCAATCCGAGTCCGATGAACGGAGAAGGGAATTTCCAACTAAACATTTCCGTTGGCGCGAATAGCCCCGTTGGCGATTACACCATTGATGTGACTGGAACCGGCGGAAGCATGACGCAGACAGCGGCCGTCGGCCTGGCGTTGCAGGCTCCATATTTCGTTGATCCGGCGGCCGCCACGTTCGACGTTCAGTTCGGTACGCAGGGAACAATGGGAATCACAGTGAGCGCCGAGGCCGGGTTCAATTCGCCCGTCGTACTTACCGCCGCTGGCCAACCAAGCGGCGTTTCCATAATCTTCAATCCCGATTCGATTACCCCCGGTGAATCGTCGGCGATGACGGTCAGCGTCGCCTCCAATGTTGCGCCCGGTGGCTACCTCATGACCGTCACGGGGACTGCGAGCGGCGTGACGGAGCAGAGTCAGTTTATGCTGGACGTGACCGCTGTCCCCCCGCCCACTTTTATCATGACTCCGTCGTCCACTTCGCTGACCGTTCCTGCCGGCGCCACCGTTTCAACACCTCTCACATTGACCCCGCTCAATGGCTTTACCGGCGTGGTGACCTTCACCTGCTCCTGTTCAGCGATTCCGGCGGAGGACGCCTACTCGATTGGGTCAGCAGATCTCAATATCGCAGGATCGCCTGCCTCGGTGACGTTCACCATCGAAAACCTTTCCCAGGCAGCCGCGCGGCCCCGTGACGTGCATCCATTTTTTCCCGCGATGACGCTGGCGGCGGCGTTGTGCTTTGTCGGCTTTAGAAGGCGGGACAGTCTGTGGACTGCACTCTTGATTCTATTAGCTGTCGGCAGTTTGGGAGTGATATCGAGTTGCGGCGGCGGTGGCGGCAGTGGAAATAGCGGTGGTGGTGGTGGTTCAAATCCCATTTCCTTTAATGTGACCGTGACCGCAACATCCGGCGCGATCCAGCAGGCATCTACAATTTCAGTGACGCTGAATTAGGTGCACAGATCGATAGCCGGGTGCCCCGGATCCTTATTCTGAGACCTGGGAAGGAACAACACTCAATAGCCGTGCCTTTGGCTGACAGTTCACGGCTCCGGGGGGGCGTTCAGGGCTGAAATGCGCCAATTTCGACGTTTTTTATCGTTTCTTTGCATGTTTTAGCGCATGCATTGTCGACGCGCAGGTGCAGCTTTGGATGCCGATCCTGGCTTCAATAGCTGACCGTTTTTCATCAACCACGAACCCCTGACGCTCGATGCTCGTCTGATACCGTCAGAGCAACGTAGTTGGATTCATCTGCGGCGCCAAACGATAGCTCCCGTTGTCTAATCGGGCACAACCGTGTAGCCAAAACTGAAAAACTGGGGCCTGAGTTGTCAAAATGATAAGGGCGGAGGTGTTTGGTGGGAGAGGGTCGAAAAGTTCTTGTAACGGGCTCGTGCGGGCTGATCGGTTCCGAAGTCACACGCAGGTTTGCCCGGCTTGGATTCTCCGTGACGGGAGTCGACAGCAACCATCGAGCCATCTTCTTTGGCCCGGAGGGCGATACAAGCTGGGTGCTTGGGCAGTTGCAAGCTGAGATTCCAGACTACCGCCATTCCGCGATTGACATACGCGATCGCGACGCCGTTTTGAATCTCATGACAGAACTGAAGCCTGATCTGATTATTCACACCGCGGCGCAGCCGTCTCACGATCGGGCCGCCGAGATTCCATTTCTCGACTTTGAAGTGAATGCGATGGGAACGCTGCACATGCTGGAAGCAGCGCGCCGCGTTTGTCCCGGGTCGCCTTTTATTCATATGTCAACCAACAAGGTCTATGGGGATCGGCCGAACACACTTGCGCTGACTGAATTTGAAACGCGATGGGATTATGCTGACCCGGCGTTCGAGCACGGCATCGCAGAGGATTTTTCAATCGACCAGAGCAAGCACTCGATTTTTGGAGTGTCAAAGCTTGCCGGGGACGTGATGGTGCAGGAGTACGGGCGCTATTTTGGGATGCCCACTTGCTGCCTGCGAGGGGGTTGTCTTACCGGTCCCAATCATTCCGGGGTGGAGTTACATGGGTTCCTCAGTTATCTGATCAAATGCAACGTTGAAGAGCGCGAATACAAGGTCTTCGGATACAAAGGCAAGCAAGTGCGCGACAACATTCACTCAGAGGATGTGGCGAGTTTCATGTATGAGTTCTGGAAGTCTCCTCGCGTGGCTGAGGTCTACAATCTCGGTGGAGGCAAGGCTAACTCCTGCTCCATTATTGAAGCGTTCAAGATGGCTGAGGA
>PLST01000251.1:12141-13733 GCA_003164255.1 Acidobacteriaceae bacterium
GCGGATAGAGCAGCTGGGCGTGCAGTTCATCCATGGGGACCTGCGATCGGCAAGCGACATTTCAGGGCTGCCGAAGTGCGATTGGGTGATCGACGCGGCGGCGGATCCGAGTGTGCTGGCCGGGCTTTCCGGGGCTGGGAGCAGCCGTCGGCTCTTTGAGCACAATCTTGCTGCCATTGGCAACGTGCTTGAGTACTGCAGGGAGCACAAAGCCGGGCTGGCATTGCTGAGTAGCAGTCGCGTGTACTCGATTTCTGCGCTGGCCTCAATCCCATTGCGGGTAGAGGATCAGGCTTTCGAAGTCGATGACGCCGGCCGGCTGCCTGCGGGGTTGACCGCGAATGGCATCGGCGTGGAATTCTCAACCAGCGCGCCGGTTTCTCTCTATGGAGCTACGAAGCTGGCGTCGGAAATCATGGCGCTGGAATATGGCGCCGCATTTGATTTCCCGGTATGGATTACTCGCTGTGGAGTGCTCGCTGGGGCGGGTCAGTTCGGCACCCCGGCGCAAGGCATCTTCGCATTTTGGATTAACGCGCATCTGCGGCGCAGGCCCATGCGCTACATCGGATTCGAGGGGGCCGGTTATCAAACGCGAGACGCATTTCATCCTCGGGATCTCGCGGCACTGCTGGTTGCTCAAATGCGCACAGCGCGGACCGATGGGCGACGAATCTACACGGCCGGCGGCGGGCCATCCAATTCGATGTCGCTCGCACAACTGACTGCCTGGTGCGATGAGCGATTCGGACGCCACGCGCCGACGAGCGACAAGGAACCACGCAAGTTCGACATTCCGTGGGTCGTGATGGACAACTCCATGGCAGAAGCCGAGTTCGGCTGGAAGATCGAGATGCCTCTTGGCACAATTCTGGAAGGTATCGCGCAGCACGCCAACGATCATCCAGACTGGCTGGAAGTGAGCCACGCATGAAATCGCCAGCACCCACACCGCGGAGTCCGCTTCAATTGCTTTCTGTCGTGATTCCGGCGAGGAACGAGGCAGGCTGTATTGCTGCCACTGTGGAGCACCTTCATCTTGAATTACGGCTGCAGCAGGTTCCTCACGAGATCGTTGTGGTGGACGATGGGAGCACGGACACCACCTGGATGGTCCTCGAGGAGATTCACGCCCGCATTCCGGAATGCAAGCCGATTCAAAACCCCGGCGAGCACGGCTTCGGGCGTGCGATTACGTNNGGCGACGCGGTTGTCGTGATGATGGCCGATGAATCCGATGATTGCCGCGATGTTGTGCGCTACTGGCAGATTCTCGATCAAGGGTGGGATGCCGTTTTCGGATCGCGATTCGTCCGCGGCGGAGGTGTGATTGACTATCCGCGTCACAAGCTGCTGCTCAATCGCGTGGCGAACCTCTTCCTCCGCGTGCTGTTTCGCGTGAAGTTGAACGACTTTACGAATGCCTTCAAGGCTTACCGGAGAACCGTAATTGAAGGCTGCCGTCCGTTTCTCGCGCCACACTTCAATCTCACTGTGGAGCTGCCGCTCAAGACCATTGTGCGCGGATATTCCTGGACAGTTATGCCGATCACCTGGCGTAACCGGCGCTTTGGCGAATCAAAACTCAAGGT
>PLST01000027.1 GCA_003164255.1 Acidobacteriaceae bacterium
CACGACGACAAGAAGCATTTCCATATTCACATCATGCTGAATAAGGTCCATCCCGAAACCTACAAAGCCCATACACCGTATCGAAATTGGATCACACTTGACGCGGCGGCACGGACGCTCGAAGCCAAATACGGTTGGTCCCACACTGTCGGACCGACCCGCTGGGACGATGCCACACAGAAGGCTGTGCGAACATCCAGATCCGAGCGCAATGAGTCCAGGTCGATTCAACACCAGGCGAGCGGCGCCGCCGCAAAGTACGAGCACTATCACGATGAAGACTCCCTCCAGACCTATGTGCGTCGAGAAGTTGCTCCGCGTGTACAAACGCTGCTAACGCGTCAGAATGCCTCGTGGGACACCCTGCATACTCTTCTTGCGAAATACCATCTGCGCATTGAGAAAGGGGAAGCAGGCGGGTACACGGTCCTCGCAATCGACCACTTTATCCGCGTGAAAGCATCCGATGTGTTCCGTCATGATTTTGCCGGTAAAGAGAATCGTAAGGCGACCGAACAGCTTCTCGGGTCCTGGAGAGAACCCTCGACATCGCTTCAGCCTTCCCCTACACATATGGGACGTACTGCCGTTCTTAATCAGACACTACGGGACGAACGAAAAGAGCAGCGACTCCAGGACAGAAAAGCCCTCCTGTTTGAATACAATCAATACCGAAATGAGCAAAGGGCTGTCTGCAAGGGCATTACTGCAAAGGGTAGAGAGGACCGGCAACAGGCTCTCGCCCGGCTGAAGCAACGCAAGAAGGAAATCCGCACATTGGCACTGTCGTGGCCCGCCAAGAAGATCCTGCTCTCGGAGGTTGTAGCTGCGTCCGTCATAGAACTGCGAACGCTTAAACTGTCCACGCAGAAGGAACGCCAAACCGAGTTTCCTAAAAACCTGCGCATGTGGGTTGCGGAACGCGCCGCCGAGGGCGATGCGCGGGCGGCGGCACAGTTGCGCGGATGGCGCTATGCGGATCAGCGAAACCAGCGGCGGCTGGAATCCGCTCTAGAAGCCAATGCACTTCATCTTGGACCCGGTACGGATGAGGAGAAGACGGATTGGTCAGAATTCATGGAACAACGGCGTGCTGCTCAACAGAGGGCGGAGAATCTCGCCGGACAAATTGCCACAGCCCGGATATGGACGATCAACCGGGCCACTGGGGAAGTCTCGTACATGGTGAACGGAAAGCTGTCCGTCATCGACCGTGGGCGGCGCGTGACCGTGCTCAACCAGAATGAGGCAGCAATCGTCTTTGGCCTGGAGATGGCCGTCCAGAAGTACGGATCGCGCATCGCCTGCTCTGGAGGCGACGATTGGAAGCGGCAGGTGGTCAAAGTGGCCGTCCAGAACGGCATCTTCGTTGAATTCACCGACCCGGAAATGCGGGACGCCCTCCGCCAGCACCAACTCGTCGCAAATCCTCTCCAAGTCAAAGCTGCTCGCCTTCACGCCCTTGAAACCAGGTTGCAAAACGAAGAGATGAGCGAGATGCTCTTCACCAATGAAGCCGACGTACACCTGCTTCTTTCCTGCCTCAAACCTGCCGCGCACTCCCATCAGGTTCTCCAAATCCTGAAGGCGTCTCAGGAACCAGAGCCGAAGGCAAACGCCGGCGGCAATCTGACGGTTGCGGTCATCAGAACCCAAAACGGTCAGCAATCCTACCGGGTGTCGATAGACGAAGGGAAACTCAAACACGTTCTTGAGCGGGTTGAACAGGTCCGCCAGTCGGCGGAATTGGCTTTGCGCGACAAATTCAAGCCTCGTAACCATGAGAGAGATGGCAGGTAGCCAGTGACTGGAGTGTATATTCGTCGTCAGTGAAGAGGACCAGTTCTGCTGGTTCTCTTCATGCAACAGCACCCTGAAAATCCATGAGCCGTTTGGCGAGGGGCATTAGGCCGATTCGCTATAGAGGTGCGCCCCCCTGACGGAGGGCGCATAGAGCCTAGTCCTTGTCCTCGTCCAACTGCTCCCCACGACGCCCCTTGTAATAGGCCTCCGTGTCAGGGTGGTTAACGGTTACGTCGTTGATCGCCTGGTCAAACACGCCTTTCTGACGGTCATGCAGACCCTCTTCGTAGTCCTCGCGGTCTTCCTTTGAAACCGACATGGCCCCTCCTTTCCTGGTGGGAGAGATAATACTCTAATAGACATTTGAAGTTCTCACAAACATGACGGTAACAAACCAAATTTCATTTGAGACAGCCGGTCTATGCAATCTGTCGGAAAGTGGTTTCCATCCAATCCGGCAGTTCTCCCGCTGATAGGTCAATATAGCGAAGGGTAGGCCGAAGGTCACCATGCCCCAAGGCGCGAGAAACAAGCACAACATCTCGGCTCTGCCGATGCAATGCGGTCGCGAATCCAACGCGAAAGGAATGGATGGTCAATGCAGGTCGAAGTCCCGCAATTGCCTTCCAATGCTGAAACCTGCTCTGGGCTTGGCGAGTGGTCAGACTATGCCCAGGGGTTCGTCCCGGAAACAGCTTTCCATTCTCCATCTCTTTTCCACGCTCACCGTGCTTCTGAAGTCTCTCTAGCAAAAGGCCCAGTTGAGAGATCACATGCACTACCCGAGGTCGTCCGCTTTTCCCATTCTTAACCTGCAACGTTCTTGTGGCAGCGTTGTAGTCGGCCATGTCCAATGACAGTGCTTCGGCCCGGCGCAGGCCTGTGAAGGCATACAACGCGAATAGTGCTTCATCTCGCAGGCGCAGTGATTCCTTTGAATGGCGGATCGCCCGGAGAAATGAGCGGACTTCGTGAAGCGTCATGGGCTGTGTGGGAACCGATTCCATGTTGGATCTTCCCAGCAGCAGAGCCGGATTTGCCATTATTCTCTTGGTCTCGAATGCCCAGCCGAAGAACCCCCGGTAAGCGCTGCGATGGCGATTCAGCGTCGTTTGGGATCGGCGCTTTTCCGGCTGACCTTCGATAATCGCCAAGCCGGCAACGGCTGTGTTGAGCTGGACTGGAGAAACGATCTCCAGCGGAATGCTGGTTCCCAATCTCCGCCCCAGGATGCCGAGACTTTCGCCATACGATGCAATCGTGGTGGCTCTCCGCCCAGATGCCTTCAATTGGAGCAGATAATCATTCACAGCGCAGCAGAACGCCTGTCTTTTGTGAACTTTACAATCCATCAAGCAACGGCGTTCCATGTTCTGCCCGAGGGAAACTGAATTGTACGAGGTTGAACCCATGAATTTCTCCTTTGGCAACCCCAAGTCGATTCGGCGCATTCAATCCGGCACCGCGGAACAAGGAATGCAAAAAGTCGAAAAGGACTTTGGGGGCCAAATGGATGGGGCGCTTGCGACATTCTGGCAGACAAAAGGCAAAAAATGCGGTGTGGCGATGTCCGAATCTTGCAAATTCCGGAGCTTGCAGACCGATTTTCGTATTTCGTCAATTGCGGCCCTTTTGACGTGCTTGCATCCTATTGTTGTTTCAGCAAGTTACGGAAGGTACGCAAGCACCCCACTGAAAATTGTCGAAAATCGATTTTCGACAAATGCTCCGAGCCGTGTAAGTTATTGAGAAATCGAGGCTTGCTCGCCAAGCCTCGATTCATCACAATCCTAAGTCCAGTATTTTCTATTGTTTCCGACTTCTCATAATACCTCTACTGTGACTTCAAAACGCCCCCAGCCGAAGCTGGAGGCCTTTGTCGTATGCGGCTACGATTGGCTTAGTAC
>PLST01000147.1 GCA_003164255.1 Acidobacteriaceae bacterium
ATGCTCTGCCATTGAGCTACTGAGGAACAGTTGGCGCTAAATGTCCTCTACTAAGGTACCAGAGAGGGTAAACCACGTCAAAAAGTCGCTGCTGAACACGCCTTTCCACCCTCTGGTTGGCCCAATTTCTGCTCACGCAACAACAAGCCCCGGCGAGTGGGCCGTCCCGCTCGTCCTCCCCTTGCTGCCCCGAACTCGCCCGTGCCCTCACCGGCCTGAAGGCTCGTGAAAGATTATCGACCAAATCGCTCCATACGATAGGCTGAAGCAAGACACGCTCGATCCAAGGAGAACCAACCATGTCCCGCATATCCCGGCTTGACCGCACCCAGGTCACTCCCGAAATTGCCGCCGGCTTCGATAAAGCCTTTGCCCAACGCGGCAACGTGCCCAACATGTTCCGCGTCATGGCCCACCGGCCCGAGATCTTCGCCACCATGCAGGCGCACTTTGCCGCAGTGCTCAATACCGGCACCGTCTCCACAAAGCTTAAGGAACTCATCATCGTGCGCACCAGCCAGGTCAACGACACGCCCTACTGCCTGGCCAGCCACACCATTCTCGCGCGCGGTCTGGGATGGACCGACGATCAACTCGCTCACCTGGCCGAGTGGCCGCAGCGCGAGGATTTTACCCCCGCGGAAAAAGCCGCCCTGCGCCTGGCCGAAACCGTCACCCGCGATGCCCACGCGGTCAGCGACGATCAATTCGCCGACTTGCGCGGCTTCTACTCTGAAGGTGAAATCGTGGAACTGCTCTGCGCCATCGGGCTCTTTAACTACTTCAACCGCTTTAACAATGCCCTTCAGATGCAACCCACCAAACCCGGTGAAGGCGGCTGCGCGCCTCAGCCCACAAACATAGCGGCAGCATCCTAGAGGCTTTCCAAAAAACCGGAACCCATTTCGAAAAGGCCGACCACCGCGACCGCGGACTCTTTCGCCCACGCAAACAATAAAGGAGCATCACCGAGGAATGAAACTCACTCTGCCCCCAGGCCCCTTCCGCGCCTATCTTTTTGACTGCGATGGCACCATCGCCGACTCCATGCCCTTGCATTACATCGCCTGGAGCAAGGCGCTTGGCGAATACGGCTGCACCTTCGATGAACAACTCTTCTACTCCTGGGGAGGCAAGCCCGCCGTTGAAATCATCGCCGACCTCAACAAGATGCAGGACCTCAACATGCCCCCTGAAGCCCTCGCCGAGCACAAGGAGGATCTCTACTTCGCGCTTCTCCCCCAACTGCAGGCCATCCCTGAGGTCGTCGACATCATCCAGGCCGAACACGGCCGCATCCCCTTCGCCGTCGTCTCCGGCGGCCGCCGCAACTCCGTCACCAACTCGCTCACAACCCTCGGCCTCCTGGACAAATTCGAAACCATCGTCGGCGCTGAAGATTACAAAAACAGCAAGCCCGCTCCCGACGCCTATCTCCTCGCCGCCGCGCGCCTCGGCGTTGCACCCGGGGACTGCCTCGTCTTTGAAGACACTGACATGGGCATCCAGGCCGCGACCGCAGCCGGCATGGCCTCCGTTAAAATTGCTTCTCCACTTGAAAGAGGCGTTGCTGCCAACTTAGGTAACAATTAACCGGAACCAGCGGCCCTCCCGCAACGTAGAATTGCTAACACTGCAATCGCCAGAAGCCGCAGGAGACTGCCTTGTCTTCAATCGCTAACTTCGAATCTACCTACTCTGCCACCACCGAGCCCAAAGCCGAGTGGCCAATCCTGCTCGCCATTGCGTCCGCCGTTGCCCTGCTTCACATCCTCACCAACGGACACTACGGCTTTCATCGCGACGAACTCCAGTTCCTGAGCGATGCCCGCCATCTCGACTGGGGATTCGTCTGCTACCCTCCGCTAACGCCATTCATTGAACACATCGGGTTGGCCTTGTTCGGCGTATCGCTCGTCGGCCTGCGCTTGTTCTCCGTCATTACGCAATCGCTGGTCATTATCGTCGCGGGCCTCATGACAAAGGAACTGGGCGGCGGACGCCTTGCGCAAATCACCGCTGCACTCGCAGTCGCACTCTCGCCCCTGCCGCTGTTTCAAGGCACTGAGTTCCAATACTCATCCTTCGACTTTCTGTGGTGGGCACTCACCGCGTACTTTGTCGTTCGCCTCCTCAAGACCGAGAATCCCCGTTGGTGGCTGGCCATCGGCGCGACACTCGGCATCGGACTCCTCACAAAATATTCCATCGTCTTTTACATCGCCGGAATTCTGGCCGGAGTCGTCCTCACTTCCGCGCGCCGTTCTCTCGCGAGCATCTGGTTCTGGAGCGGCATTGCCATCGCTCTCCTCATCTTCCTACCTAACTTCCTTTGGCTCGTACGCCACGACTTCATCTCCTACCACTTTCTCCACAGCATCCACGTGCGCGATGTAGGCGAGGGCCGCGCGGACGGATTCATCGTCGGCCAGTTCCTCATCTGCGTAAACCTCTTTGCCGCGCCGCTCTGGATCGCCGGCCTCATCGGATTTCTACGCAGCCAGCGCTACCGCATCCTCGCCTTCATGTACATCGTTCCCCTTGCCCTCTTCTACGTCGGCAAAGGACGAAGCTATTACATGGCTCCCGCCTACCCCATCCTGTTGGCCATGGGCGCAGTCATGGGCGAGCGCTGGCTCTCGTCTCTCCCGCGCAGGGCACGCCGTTCCACCGCGATCGTTTTCTTCTCAGGATTGGCTCTGATCGGCGCCTACGTCATCGCCATCGTTATTCCTATCGCCTCCAGCGGCCCACTCCGCGACTTCGCCCTCAAGCGCAACGGCGACCTCCGCGAAGAATTTGGCTGGGACAATCTAGTCCGTACCGTCGCGCAAGTTCGCGATTCACTCCCGCCCGACGAGCAGGCGCACCTCGGCATCGCGACCGGCAATTACGGCGAGTACGGAGCCATCGAAATCCTCGGCGCTGCCTACGGCCTCCCGCAGCCCATCGGTACCACCAACTCCGAATATCTGCGCGGATATCCGACGCCTCAGCCCACCACCATCATCGTCATTGGAAATGATCCTGCGACGGCCAACGCACTCTTCACCAACTGCCGACTCGCCGCACACAACGGCAACGCCGAAGGCATCCGGAACGAGGAGAGCGTCGACCACCCCGACATCTTTGTCTGCGGCCCGCCACGCCTGCCCTGGTCAGAAATCTGGAAAAACCACCAGAACTTCGGTTGAGCAATTTCTGGTCAACCTGCTCGGAACCTGACGGCGTTTTAGTCTCCGACCGGCATTGCCTACCCGCGAAGGAATGAAACCTCATGCGCAATCGTCACCGCTGACCTGCCAACTCGCCATCTCCGCGTAGCGGAGGCTAACTTGCTGAGATTGTCTAATCCTCTCCACCTGAATTACCCAATTCACCACTTAATTGGGGTTCAGTTTCTTTTCAATACAGCAGCACAGCCACGCGGTACGCGGTAAACGTGCCCTCTTGCCCCGCCGCCGGACAACTGCCCACAGCTGCGCGTTGATACCGTCCTGAGCCCAGCCGTTCCGCCAGTGCCTGCGGCAACTGCGACATGTCCGAACCCTGCCAGCGCATGATAAAGCCCGGCTGCGCACCGTTTGACGACCGCGGCACGCCGCTATCCATGGCGCACGCGGCCCGCGCCAGCGAGGCGTCAGGCACAATCGAAACTCCTGAGCCATGCAGCAATCCGGCCACGCGCGATTCCACCTCGCGCCCATTCAGCGACTCCACGCCATGCTCGTAGTCGGCCACTGCATACAGCACTCCGCGGCTGGCAACCACGGCCACGCCAACCCGGTCCACTTCAGGATTCAGCAGGTTCTCGCGATGCCCCGGTGAGTTCATCCACTCGTTGTGAATCATGCTCGCCGTCGGACCAACCGCTACATTCTCCTCAATCAACTCGAAGTGAGCGCCGGCCTGTCCTGCGCGGCTGGCCAGGTCCGCCTCACCGTTATAGCGGTGCGCAATCGGCCCCTCGGCCGCCATGCGCCTGCAGTGGTTCAGTGCGGCCGCGGCCAGCGCCGGATCCCACGACAGCCGTCCCGCGCCGGACTGAGCCCGCGTCTGGTTGGCCAGCGCAAACAACTGTTCGGCCGCGGTCGGAACCGCAACCGAGTCGCCGTCCTCCGCAATCGATCCCTTTGGCAAAAAGAACAACGGCGCAACCAGCGCCAAAGACAAAAATAGAGTCTTCTTCCGGAGTCCCATACCGGATTAGACACAAGTTTTCGCCACGAGTCGCGTATTCTTTTGGTGCCGATGTCTTTTTTTTCCGCCTTCGCGTCCCGCGCCCTCCTTGCCAGGATTCGCCGCCAGCCTCTGGCCGTCGCCGGCGTGCTGCTGCTCGCCGGGTTTGTCCTCGGTGGACTCTCCGCGCCCTGGCTCGCGCCCCGCGATCCAGCCGCCATTGACCTCGTCCACCGCCTTGAGATGCCCTCCGCCCACCACTGGGCCGGAACCGACGAACTCGGCCGCGACACCCTCTCGCGCCTCATGTGGGGCGCGCGCCTTTCGCTCACCATCTCCGTCTCTGTTGTCGTGATTTCGCTCGCTCTCGGCCTCGCCGTTGGCGGCGTGGCCGGCTATCTCGGCGGCTGGGTTGACACTGTCCTCAATACCTTCGCCATGAATACCTTTCAGGCCCTCCCCGGCATCCTGCTGGCCATCGCCTTCGCCGCCTTTCTCGGCCCCGGCTTTTCCAATCTCGTCCTCGCTCTCGCCATTGGCGGATGGGCCGGCTACGCGCGCCTCGTCCGCGCCCAGGTCATGGCCGTCCGCGATCGCGAATACGTTGACGCGGCGCGAGCCCTCGGTGCCAGTGGCCTCCGCATCTTCTTCCGCCACATCCTGCCCAACATCATCCAGCCGGTCCTGGTGCAAGCCTCCATCGGCATGGCCGGCGTCATCCTGGCTGAGGCTACTTTGTCGTTTCTCGGGCTCGGCATTCCACCCCCGGCCCCCAGTTGGGGATCGATGCTCAACGACGCCCGTTCGCATCTCTTCGATTCGCCGCAGCTCGTGCTCTTCCCGGCCGCCGCCGTCGCCGGTGCGGTCCTCGGTTTTAACTTCCTGGGCGACGCGCTCCGCGACCAGCTCGATCCAAGAACGCGCCTCGAGCTGGGACTGTAACAGTCACCAAGGGGAACACAATGATTTCTTATCCGAGCTGTCTTCTTCTCCGAAAAGTCATAGGCATCGGAATGATGATGCTTGGTGGCTTCGCGGCTACCTCTCCAGCTCAAACATCAGAACAAGCGCTTCCTGTTGTTATTGACGGAAAGATGCCTATCTATCCGGTCATGGCACGTTGCGCGCGAATCCAGGGCGTCGTAACGGTCAAGGTAACAACCGACGGCAAAAAGGTCACTGCCCTTGGTGAGGGGAGTGGACCGCCGATGCTGGTGAAATTCGTGAAAGAGAATATTTCGACCTGGGAGTTTTTACAGCACAAACCCATTTCGTTTGTGACGACATTCACCTATGTAATCGAAGGACCATACCATTGTGAGTACACCAACTCTTCCACAGTCCTTCACCTTCCACTCGAAGTCAGAATCAGTGCGGAAGGGTTGAAAACCTGCGATCCTGCCGCGGAGATCAAACCGCACCGTTAGGCCGACGGGTGCCCCTGGTCCCTCGCATATGGGGACCAGGGATTAGAAGCACGGTTCCCCTAACTACGCATATCCTGATTTCATGAAGATCGGCGTCATCTCGGACACCCACGGCCTGCTCCGCCCCGAAGTCCTCCCCGCGCTCAAGGGCGTCGATCAGATTCTTCACCTCGGCGACGTGGGCAAAATCTCCATCCTCAAAGAGCTCGAGACCATCGCCCCCGTCACCGCCGTCCGCGGCAACGTCGACCGCGAAGGCCCCTGCGCCAAACTTCCTGAAACTGAAGTCGTCCTTGTCGAAAATCCTCCCCACGCCAGCCTCTACCTCTACATGCTTCACGACCTAAAAACCATCCACCTCGACCCCGCCGCCGCAAAATTCGCCGCCGTCCTCTCCGGTCACACCCACGTCCCCAACTACTTCACCCAAAAAGGTGTACTCTATCTCAACCCCGGCTCCTGCGGTCCCCGCCGCTTTGAACTGCCAGTCACTTTAGCCGTGCTTACGTTGAACCGCGACGGCGAACTCACTCCGCAAATCGTCTATCTCGCCTCTCCGTCCCGCCAGTAGATACCCCACCAGCCTCCGTTCCGCATCATGGTCCTCTCGCCTCCGGCCTTCATGCTTTCGTCATCCCCGCGATGGTGGAATCCACTCAGGACGCCGCTTCGGCGCGCGTTACGCAGACGGTCGATCGCTCTTCAAGCGCATCGCCCGCCTCGATCCAGGAGCCCCAAAAAATGGCCTCCCACGCAATCCCCCGCTTTGGATTGCACCTGTGTACGTTCTTCTTGCTTTCCACGATCTACCTAACCGCTCAAAACCAAACCACCGCTCCCGCCCAGCCGCCGGCTGACTCCGGAACATCCACCGATCTCTTCCTCATGCCCGGCTCCGACTTCGACCGGCCCGGCCTCGTCCCCCGTGCAAACCTCAACATCGGCATCGGCCACACCTTCGGCTTCCTCAAGAAAGACCCCATCGGCGACGAGCTCACCTTCGCCTACACCTACGAAAACGCCGGCTCCCATGGCTTCTTCCACACCAGCTACGGCTCGCACACTGAGGCGCTCGGCGTGATGAAGAACTTCGCGCTCCCACACACAAAAGTCGTCACAGGCTACACCTGGGTTCAGGCAGGCCTTACCAGCTTCACTGGATACGCGCACGTTGAGAACCGCTTCTACGACGGCGAGGCCCTCGGCGCCGCTATCCACTTCAACGATCACAATGGCATCTGGATTCAGGAGAGCTACAACAAGATTCCAACCGTTCCCTGGTACACCACCACCGGCATCGGCTACACCTGGAGCTGGTAAATTCGCGCACCGCCGTCACAGGCCTTGCAGTCGCGTGCAAAATTGTCCATACTCGGTCGTTTGTTGCGCCTACCCTGAAACAAACAGATGACCGACCATGTTCAAAATGCGTCGCCGTGGCCAAGGGCCAGACTTACCGGCGTCGTCTATCTGCTCTATTTCCTGACAGCAATCTTCGGACAGTTGATGGTGAGCCACGGACTCGCTGTCTCCGGCTATGTCACCAACATCCTCTCGACCGTGTTGTATTTGACTGTGACGCTTCTCTTCTACGCCCTGTTCAAGCCGGTCAGCCGCAGTCTCTCGCTCATCGCCGCGCTCTTTAGCCTCGCCGGGTGCGTGTTTATGTCGCTTGGGCTCGTTCACGTCAATTCCCCAATCAGCCCGCTGTGGTTCTTCGGTCTGTTCTGCCTGCTGATCGGCTATCTCATCCTTAAGTCGACCTTCCTGCCTCGCGTTCTCGGCGTGCTCATGGCCGCCGCCGGTGCAGGTTGGCTGGCCTATCTCATCCCAGCCCTTCCCCTCCAACTCGCCCACGCGATCATGGTCCTCGGCTTCGTCGCGGAACTGACGCTCTGCCTGTGGCTCCTGATCATGGGTGTGAACGTTGAGCGATGGAGAGAACAGGCCGGCTAAGCAAAAGCATAAATCCAGCAAGAAAAAATCTGCTAGGGGACGACCTGAAGAGGAGTAACCTGGCGGCATGACAGACATGAGCGAACCAGCAAAGATTCGTCACGCGCTGGATGCGACTGCAGGGGTAATGAAAGTTGCGATATTGCTGAATGCAATGTCGGCGATCTTGTATCTCTGGAGGCGCGGCGCATCTGAACTTGTGATGGTTTGCATGTGGTCGGCCATTTTTATTCTCGCGTTGATCGTCTACCGCGTGCGCGAACGAAAATTAAGGGTGCTGGATCCAGACTGACTCACCATTTTCCGCAATTTCCCAGTCCCTGGTCCCTGCTTTTCTAGTTCCCTCGTTCCCTTGTTCCCTCGTTCCCTGCCCTACCGCATCCTCGGATTGATCCACCGGTACACTACATCCGTCATCAGGTTAACCAGCACATACGTCAACCCGATCGACAGCAAACATCCCTGCACCAGCGCGTAGTCGCGGTTCGCAATCGAGTCCACCACCAGCCGTCCCAGCCCCGGCCAACTGAAGATCTTTTCCGTCACCACGGCGCCCGCCAGCAACACGCCAAACTGCAATCCGATCAGCGTAACAATCGGAACCAGCGCGTTGGGCAGCGCATGCCGGTACACCACGGCAGTCTCGCTCAACCCCTTGGCGCGAGCCGTGCGAATGTAATCCTGGCCCAGTTCTTCAAGCATCGCCGTTCGCACCATGCGCGTGAGAATCGCCGCAAGCGAAGCGCCCATCGCCACCGACGGCAAAACCAGGTAGCGCCAGTCAATCGAATTGGTCCCGCCCGCGTTCGCGCCCGACACCGGCAGCCACCCTAGCGCGATTGAAAACACAAGAATCAGCACCGGCCCGAGAGCAATCACCGGAACCGACAAACCAAAAAGACTCACCACCGACAGCACCTGGTCAATCCAGCGACCGCGCTCCACCGCCGCCAGAATTCCAGCCGGAACCGCCAGCACCAGGGCCAGCACCAGCGCTGCAAGCGTGAGTGCAAGCGTATAGGGGTAGCGCATGGCGATCAGGTGCGAAACAGAGTCGTGCAAACGGATGGAGTTGCCCAGGTCGCCGTGCAGCACGCCGCTCCAGTAGCCGATGTACTGCGTATGCAGTGGCAGGTCGAGCCCGAGCTGGTGGCGAAGCGCCCCAATGTCCGCCGGGGTCGCTCCCTCGCCCAGCATCATCTGGATCGGGTCGCCCGGCACCAGGTGGATGAGCAGAAACACCAGCGAAACCACCAGCCAGACGACCGGAATGGTAAGCACAAGGCGTGTGAGGATCTGCTTCATAGGCTGAAGTCAGATTACAGCCCACGCCCGTCTGCCGTCAGGCGCTACCTGTAAACCACCGGAATAAAATGCTGCTCCTGGTAAGGTGGCCGCACATACTCGGCTTTCACGATCGGCGGCAGTTCCAGCGGCTCCGGCGTCAAATCTTTGTATGGAATCTTCGACAGCAGATGACGAATTACGTTCAGCCTCGCGGCCTTCTTGTCCTCGGCATTCACCACAAACCACGGCGCCTGCTTGTGGTCGGTGTGGTTGAACATTTCATCCTTCGCGCGCGAGTAATCCGCCCAGTGCTTGCGCGACTCCAGATCCATCGGGCTGATCTTCCACCGCTTCGTGGGCCTGTTCATCCTGTCCTGAAAGCGCCGCTCCTGCTCCGCATCGCTCACGCTGAACCAGTACTTGATCAGCACAATCCCCGACCGCACCAGCATCCGCTCATACTCCGGGCACGTCAGCAAAAACTCCTGGTACTGGGCATCCGTGCAGAAGCTCATCACCCGCTCCACGCCCGCGCGGTTATACCAACTCCGGTCGAACAGCACCATCTCGCCCGCCCCCGGCAAATGCGGAACGTACCGCTGAAAATACCACTGCGTCTTCTCGCGCTCCGTCGGCGTGCCCAGCGCCACCACTTTGCAGATGCGCGGATTCAGCGACTCCGTAATCCGCTTGATCGCCCCGCCCTTCCCCGCCGCGTCCCGCCCTTCAAAAAGCACCACCACCTTCAGGTGCTCGTGCTTGATCCACTCCTGCAGCTTCACCAGTTCAATCTGCAGCCGGCGCAATTCCTTCTCGTAGTCGCAGTCCTTGCCGATCCGCATGGTTGGAATTTCCCCAGGATGCGCGGGCTTGAATGCCTGCTCTTTGCCGTTCGCCCGCCCCGTGCCGTTAGTCAGTCCCTTGCCGTTCTCCAGCGCGACCTTACCGGCGGCCTTCCCGTTCGCTCCCGTCGAGCCGTTCGCCTTGCTCTTCTCTTTTTCTTTCTTCCCCATCGGTCTCCCCCAATTTGGTCGGCAACATCCTTGCGCAGGCGCACATCCGTTCAGCGGGGCGAAAACGCAGAACCGCGCCCCTCTATCAACTTGATCGGTAGGATTCAGATTTTAATTACGCCGAAATCAACAGCTTTCAGCTTCACCAACAAAATTTTGCCTTGTTCGGGTTCAAATCAGGGTTGCCATTCTCTCAACTTGGCAACGCAGACATGTCGCTGGGACCCCTGAATTTGAAGCTTGTCGCACAAGAATACCTGATTTTCTCTAAAATTCCAGTCATTTTTTGCGGGATTTTTCCCGCTCATCCCGGATATAAATTGTCCCGCGCCGTGCTGCTCTTCACCGCCGCTTCCCGGTTCGGCTCCATCCATGTTTCCTCGGTCGCCGCCGCCACGCCGCCCCACCCGCACGCCGTCGGGAATCGAAAATCAGGAATCACCCTTCGCCGAGGCCCCTTCTTCCACCTGCTCCACGCGAATCCGCGCAATGCGCCGATGATCCATCTCCACCACAGTCAGCTTGCGGCCATCATAGATAATCGATTCGCCCGGATGAGGCAGATGGCCAAGCCGCACCAGCAGAAAGCCCGCCAGCGTTTCAACCCCACCATCGCGCGGCAGGCTCCACTGCATCTGCGTCTCCAGATCGCGCAGGTTCACACCGCCATCCATCAATAACGCTCCCGACGCGGTCGTCAGCAGCGGAACCGAAGGCGAGTCGAACTCATCGTCCAGCTCCCCGGTCAGCTGCTCGATTGCATCCTCGGCCGTTACCAATCCCACCACGGAGCCAAACTCGTCCACCACAACCGCCATGTGTCTGCGCCGCTGCTTGAAGTCGGTGATCAGGTCGAGAACCGATTTTGTTTCAGGAACCACCAGCACGTCGCGCATCACCTGGCGCAAGCGAAGTTCAACAAACGGCGTAATCATGCTGGACCTCGCCAACTCCGTTGCTTCAGGCCGCGCGCTTGCAGAAACACTTTCCTCCGGAAACAACTCCCCGCTTACATCAAAGGGTGCCACCGGTCCCTCGCCCGTGGGGACCGGGGAATGAAGAGCCCTTGAAGTACTGGCTCCCGGTGCCGTCTCCGATGCCGAACGGAAAAAAATGAGCCGTGCCAGATCGCGCGCATAAACCACGCCCACAATGTGCTCCGGACCGCGGCTCTCGTCGTACACCGGAACGCGCGATCGGTGACGCGCGATCACCAGGGCACTGGCTTCCTCAAGCAGCATGTCAGAGGGCAGCGAGAAAATCTTCTGGCGCGGCGTCATGATCTCGCGTATCGATACATCGTCCAGCTCAAGAGCGCGATGGATGAGCGTCTCCTGGAATTTGGGCAACAGGCCCATGCGCCGGGCCGCGGTGGCAATCAGCTTCAACTCCTCTGAGGAGTGCACGCTCGATCGCTCGGTCATCGGCACATCGAATGCGCGCAGCACTCCTGCAGCCGATACCTTCAGCAGGCGTACGGCGGGCCGGGCCAGCGCCATGAACACCAGCATTGGTGGTGCCACAGCCACCGCCAGCGCTTCAGCTCGGCGCAGCGCAAGGGCCTTGGGCACCAGCTCGCCCACCACCACATGGAAGTACGTAATCAGGGCAAAACCCAGCGTGACGGCCGCGATATGCCCATAAATAGCCGAGTACGGCAGCGGGCCGAGCCAGCCCGCAACCACGGCGGCAGCCAGCGGCTCGCCCAGCCAGCCAAGCGCCAGCGAACACAGCGTTACGCCCAGCTGGACCGCGGGCAAAAGCTCGTCGAGTCCGTGCTGCAGGCGGCGTACCGCGCGCGCTCCCGGCAAGTTGGCCGAGAGCATCTGCTCAACTCTCGTCGCGCGGATCGACACCAGTGCGAACTCTGCAGCCACAAAGAAGGCGTTGGCCAGGATCAGCATGGCCACGGCGACGGTCTGGAGCAGCGAAAGGCCTTGCATCTGCGTCAGAGCATAGCACTTCAGCTGAACCCGGTCAGCCCGCCGCTTACTCTTGTTCGGGCAGCGGGTCCGGCTCGCGAAGAATTTGCTGGAACCCGGCCCGGCGCCACTGCGTAACATATTGGGTGTGTCCGCGTTCGCACAGCCCTGTTCGAAAGTGGACACCAAGGGCGAGCCGCTCCACCCTGCTCGCTCCGCGTCCCGGCTGGATTCATTGAACTTAACCTTCAACCGGCTTTGGCTTCAGGAGTGCAGCTAAAGATTCTGGAGAGGAATACCATGAACCGTCTTCTCGTTGGAACAGCATTGCTCGCAGGTGCAGCAGCTCTCGCAGCCGCGCCCGTCTACGCCTCCGAAGCCACCTTCGAGCGCAACCTCAACCTGAACGGAAAAGTCGAGCTTTCCGTGGCCACTGGCGCGGGTTACATCCATATCACCCACGGCGCCGACCGCCAGATTCACATCTTCGGACGGGTCAAGTCCGGCTGGGGCGCCGACGAGAGTCAGGTTAAGCAAATCGCCGACAATCCGCCCATCGAGCAGACCGGAAACATCGTGCGCATTGGCGCGCGCCATGAAAACCTGCACAACATCAGCATCGATTATGAGATTCAGGCGCCCGCTGACGCTTACTTGAACGCCGCCTCTGGCTCCGGCGATGTCAGCGACGACGGCGTCGGCGAAAACGCCAAGCTCAGCACCGGCTCCGGCAATATCCATGCCACCGGGCTCCATGGCGGCTTCAGCATCGATACCGGCTCGGGCAGCATCTACGCTGAGCAGATTGGTGACGGCGACGTGAAGGCCGAGACCGGTTCCGGCTCTGTCGAGTTGCGCAATCTGCATGGCGCACTCAAAGCGCAAACCGGATCGGGCAGCATCAAGGTTGGCGGAACGCCGTCAGAGACGTGGAAGATTGGGACAGGCTCAGGCAGCGTGGAGATCTGGACCGGCAACGCCCCATTCACACTCGATGCTGAAACCGGCTCGGGAGGAGTCCATTCCGATCGCGAAATGACCACCATGGGCACCGAGGATCACCATCACATCTCGGGCAAGGTCGGCGGCGGCGGCCCCACCGTACGCATTGAAACCGGCTCCGGCAGCATTCGCATCCACTAGTTTGTATTTCTCACAGGTCGCAGAAAATCGTAGCGTCTCTGGATCGGCTGTCCTGAGGGCCCTCCGGCCCTCAGAAGCCCCACCAGACCTGGAATTCTGATTTGTTGCGCAGTGGGTGAGAAATGCGGGCTAGCAGGTCGCGGAGAGCCCATCGGCGAATGCGATTGCGGCACCAGTAAACTCGACCTTGATACAAGGCGCGCAGGAAAGGGAGTTTCTTCACCAGGCCGGGTGGCGCCGTTCGAATTCGGACAGTCAAAATCAGTTTCGGACAGACCTCGCATCAGGCAAAAGAGTCACCTCGACACATTACCCGCAAAATCAGGTACTTACCGTTCCGGCGATTGGCAGAGCACGTGCTATTTTCAGAGCATCCAGCAGTGTGCCTGGAGGAACCCATGGGAACTTTGCTTCAGGATCTCAGCTTTGCCTTTCGTCAGCTCAGGAAGGCCCCAAGCTTTGCGGTGACAGCCGTCCTCACGCTTGCCCTGGGGATCGGCGCAAACACCGCCATCTTCAGCCTTGTCGATTCCATACTCCTCAAGCCGCTTCCGGTTCCCAACGCAAAACAGATCATGTCGCTGGCGCTCCGCGACAACAACGGCCCCTTGCAATCGGCTTTTTCATGGCCCGAGTTCAAGGAGATTCGCGCGCGGAGCTGGCACTCCTTCAGCGACGTGTTCGCTTACACCATTTCGCTTGATGGGTTCGCGACACCAGGCCAGCAGCCGGAGCGCATCATGACCGCTTACGTCAGCGGCGACTTGTTTGAAGGCCTCGGATTGAAGCCGGCTGCGGGACGGCTCTTTCTGCGCGGCGAAGGCGAGGTGCTTGGCCAGGACCCCATCGTCGTTCTCAGCTATGACTACTGGCAAGCGAAGTTCAACGGCGATCCAAATGTGATCGGGCGGCCGGCTACGGTGGACGGACATCCGCTCACCATCGTGGGCGTCGCGCCCAAAGGCTTTCACGGCGTCCAGAGTTTTGTCGGCGTAGCGGCCTTTCTGCCCATCTCTGAAATCACCATCACTGGCATACACGCGGACATCCTCACCAACTGGCAGAATCGGGCCTTCAACCTCAATGCGCGCATCCGTCCCGATGTCAGCCTGAAGCAGGCAGGCGCCGAGCTGAGTGTTGTTGCCCAGGGCCTGATGCGCCAGCAACCCGAGTTTGAGAAGAAGGTCGGCATCGAGGTCTTTCCCGAGCCGAGTTTCCGCGTTAATTCCGGCGATCCCAAAACAATGTTCGTCGTCTCGGGCCTATTTTTGTCCCTTGCCGTCATGGTTCTGCTGCTGGCATGCGTCAACGTCGCCAACCTGGTTCTGGTGCGCGCCACGGTCCGTGAACGCGAAATGGCCATCCGCACCGCCCTTGGAGCCCAACGATCCCGGCTCGTTCGCCAGATGATTACAGAGAGCGTCACCCTCGCGCTGATGGGCGGCATGGCGGGCGTGGCTCTTGGCATTTGGAGCAACTCCGCGCTCAGTCACCTCGACGTGCACGCCGATCTGCCAATCCTGCTTTCGTTCGACTTCGATTGGCGAGTCTTCCTTTATTCGTTTTCCGTCGCACTGCTCGCCGGCGTTGTCGTTGGCCTGGTCCCCGCATTCCGCATCGCCAAGGCGAACGTAAACACCGTATTGCACGAAGGCAGCCGCGGCGTCGCGGGTGGGCGCCATTGGCTCCGCGATGGCCTGGTCGCCCTGCAGATCGCCAGCTCCCTCGTGTTGCTGGTCATCGCCGGCCTGTTCGTGCGCAGCCTTTCGGCAATGCAAGCCTCGGACTTCGGTTTCAAGCCGGATCACGTCATGAATTTCTCCGTCGACGCCAACGAGATCGGCATGACCGACGAGCAAACACGCCAGCTCGCCGGCGACATCCGCGCCCGCCTGCATCAGATCGCGGGCGTGCAGTATGTCAGCCACGCAGGCTCGGTTCCCTTGGGCTACTTTGGCAATGGCGGCGACCGGATGTACGTGGATGGGGCGCCGGTTCCCGCCAATCCATCGGAATTGGACGCAAACTTCAACGTTATTTCGCCCGAGTATTTCAGCGTGATGGGCATC
>PLST01000507.1 GCA_003164255.1 Acidobacteriaceae bacterium
AGCATGAGGACCCGCAGGCCCGAGTTCCGCAGCGCGGCGATTGCCTCGGCTGCATCGGGACGTAACGCATCGCGCGCGTCAAAGTAGCCGACGGGCAGGTTGTCAAGCGCCATCCAAAGGCGCGTGACGCCCGCTTCAGGAGGGGCTATCGCTTCAGGCAAGGGGATGAAGAATTCCTTGAAGAGTTCCTCGTTGCCGAGCACGCAGTGGTGGCCCTCCACCAAGGCCGTCAGCCCGCGGCCGGGAAGAATCTGAACATCTTCCGCAGGCTTCCAGGTGAGGCCGAGCCCATGCGCATAATCGATGATTGCGTGGGCAAGCGGGTGGTTGGATCGCTCCTCCGCCGCAGCCGCCATGCGCAACAGATCGTTCTGCTCGTGTCCGGCAAGCGGGTGCACCGAAGCCAGCACCGGTCTGCCCACAGTGAGGGTTCCGGTCTTGTCGAGCACGATCGCATCCAGGTGCGCGAGCCGCTCCAACGCTTCGCCGCCTTTGAACAGAACGCCAAGCTGCGCGCCGCGCCCAACGGCAACCGTAAGCGCCGCGGGCACCGCCAGTCCCATGGCGCACGGACACGCGATGACGAGCACAGCAACGGTATTGGCCAGCGCCAGTTGCAATGACCCGGTCGCGATGAGCCAGACCGCAAAGGTGAGTACGGCCAGGCCCAGCACCACGGGAACAAAGATCGCGCTGGCCCTGTCGGCCAGCCGTTCCATGGGGGCGCGCGAACCCTGCGCCTGCTCCACCATGCGTGTAATCTGCGCCAGCACCGTTGCTTCGCCCAAGCTCTGCGCCTGGCACACCACCGCACCGTCGTAGTTGAGTGAGCCGGCCAGGACGCGCCCACCCACCTCGCGAGCCAGCGGAGTGGACTCGCCGGTAAGCATCGACTCATCCACCGTGGTGCGGCCTTCAAGAATAACCGCGTCCACCGGAAAGCGCTCGCCTGGAAGCACCAGCACGTGGTCGCCGGGCTGGATTTCTTCGAGCGGCACGACTGCTTCGACACCGTCAACGACTCTGCGCGCCGTGACCGGCCGAAGGCGCGACAGGGAGTCGAGCGCCGCCAGCGCCCGCCGTTTGGCACGCGCTTCAAGCGCCTTGCCCAGCAGCAGAAAACCCACGATCAACAAAACCGCGTCGTAATAAACCTGGCCTCCGCCCGCCGGCCACAACGTGCCGTAGGCCGAGTAGACGAACGCCACGCTCGTGCCCAGGCCCACCAGCGTATTCATGTTGGTGGCTCCGTGGCGCAAGGCTTTCAGTGCACTGATATAGATTCCGCGCCCTGCCCAGGCCACGACAGCCGCAGTCATGACCATCAGAAACCAGCGCAGCAACCCGGCTGGCAGCGCATAGAGCCAGGGCAGCAACTTCATGAGCGCATGATCCAGCGAGCCCATAGATTGGCCTGGGGGCTGACCCAGCGGCATGGCCAACAGCATGGCCACGGCCCCGGCTATGAGAGTGACGGCCGCTTTGCGCGTCTGCTCCTGAGTAAGTTCAGTTTCATCATGCGTGCCGCCCGCCTCGCCCGCCCGCGGAAGCACTGCATCGTAGCCCGCCCCGCGGATGGCCTCGACGAGTTGCTGGGGCTTGGCCAACGCCGGATCGAACACCACCTTTGCCCGGTGGGCCATGAGGTCGACATGCGCCGACTCCACACCGGCCGTAGCGCGCAGCGCCTGCTCCACGTGGTGCTGACAGGAGGCACACGTCATGCCGAGCACCGGAAGCGTGAGCGATTCTGTGGTTTGCTCGATCAATTAGCGAACCAGGTGCGCCGTGTAACCGGCCTTGGCCAGGGCGGCAACGGCAAGATCCACTGGCGGCGGCTCTACGGCCGAGGTCAACCGTGCCGCTCCCACGCGCACCTCGTTGACCGCCACGCCCTCAACTGCCGCGAGCGCCTGGCTCGCGCGCCGCACACAGGACCCGCAATGCATTCCATCGATTTGTAACGTAAACTCCGACATCGATTCACTCTCTTTCGCAGCAGCCGTTCTACTTTAGATGATATCCGCGCAGTGGGGATTCGCGACCGGGGAGAACTTTGGCCAAAAGGCCGCTGCGACAAACTATTGTAGAGAAGTCAGCACATTGAGGGTTGGATGCAGCGAGAGTTTCCTTCAAGTCCGCTGGTGGGGGTGGGCGCCGTGGTAGTGGACCGGGGCCGCGTGCTGCTGATCCGGCGCGGGACTGAACCCTTGAAAGGGCAGTGGTCACTTCCTGGCGGCATGCTTGAGCTCGGCGAGTCGCTCGTGGCCGGTGTAGTGCGGGAAGTCCGCGAAGAAACCGGTCTGGCCGTTGAGGTGGTCGAACTGGTGGAGCTGCTGGACCGCATCCATCGCGACGAAGATCGGGTACGTTATCACTACGTGATCGCCGACTATCTGTGCCGCGTGACTGGAGGTGCACTGGAGGCGGCCTCTGACGCCGATGCGGTGCGCTGGGTGCAACGCGCGGAGTGGAACAGGCAAGACNNGCCCTCAAGCTGGACCCCATCACCGTCCGCGTGATGGAGAAGGGCTGGCAGATGGCTGGCGAACTTGAAACGAAAGTACGAGAACAATCATGAGACTGTCGCGCAAGGCTCTCTGGATCTCGGCCCTTCTGTGGGCTGCAGCTATCGCCGCCGGACTGGGATTCTGGTTGCGGCCGGTGACGTATTTCAACGCATTCCAGTATCTCAAGGAAGACTTTGGCGGCGTGGATAACCGCTCGGTCACCGTGAAAGGCATGCGGATCCACTACGAGGCTGAAGGTCCCGCCTCAGGGCCCGTCGTGGTGCTTATCCATGGGCTTGGCGGCCGCGCTGAAGACTGGAGCAACCTGGCGCCATACTTTGCCCGCGCCGGGTTCAGAGTCTACATGCCCGACCTGCCCGGTTATGGCCGCAGCGAACGGCCCGCCGGCTTCTCCTACTCGGTTCCCGATGAGGCTGAAGCCGTGGTCGGCTTCCTTGACGCATTGGGCCTGAAGCAGGTGAACCTGGGCGGATGGTCGATGGGCGGTTGGATTGTCCAGATCGTCGCGGCCCGGCATCCTGAACGCGTTAGCCGCCTCATGCTTTTTGACTCGGCAGGCATCTACGAAAAGCCCTTGTGGGACACCAACCTGTTTACGTCGAAGACGCCCGCGCAGCTTGACCAGTTGGAGGCCCTGCTGATGCCGGACCCGCCGCCGATTCCCGGCTTTGTCGCGCGCGACATCCTGCGCATCACCAAAGATCATGGTTGGGTGATTGAGCGCGCGCTCGACACCATGCTGACCGGCCAGGATGCCACCGACAGCCTGCTGCCGCAACTGAAAATGCCGGTGCTGATTTTGTGGGGGAAAGAAGACCGCATCACGCCTGTCGAACAGGGTCAGAAGATGCACAGCCTTGTGCCGCAGTCGGAGCTGGATGTATTCAATGGCTGCGGCCACCTGGCGCCGCAACAGTGCACCGGGGAAATGGGCCCTATTGTGGCGACATTCGTCCGCCCCTGAAAACCAATCAGCCGGGCTTCCGCTTGGAATCCCGGCTGGGTCTCGTTCTGGGAGGGCACATTTGGGAAAGCACGATCCCGATGGTGCATCGGTTACTGTCCGATGTTGACCGTAAGGTTCATGTTGACCGGAATGGGCTGGTTATCGAGCTTGGCCGGCTTGAAGTGCGACCTCTCAACGGCATTCACGATCAGTCCGTCGAGGTAGGGGTTGCTTGACTTGACCACCTTCACGTCAGAAGCCTTGCCGTTTTGGTCGACGGTGAGCGAAAGGTCGACCTGCTTGTTTTCGGGAAGGAAAAGGTTGGACAATCCACTAGGCAGTTCGATGCCAATGGGGCGGGTAAGCACTGGAGCAGACACGCCGGTACTGACGCGGGGTGCCTGGGTTGGGGCAGAGGCGTCGTCGGAAGACGGGCTTGCGTTGGCCACTGCGGGAATGAGGAATGACGAGAGGATGAGAGTGCTGGCAAGCATTGAGCGCATGTATTACCTCCTTGGGGATGGGTGTTACCGTCACTATCTTAACCAGAAGAAAGAGCGATTGTCAAACTATTTTTTCAGATCGTTCTTTTTCAATAACTTGCATTGCAATTGTTGCTGGATTGTTGATCTAGTGTGAATTTCTCGCCGTTTTTCAACAGGCATACGCGGACGCGTGCTTCTGCTGCCCGCAAACGCACGAAAATAAAGCGCGGACTGCTCCGTCCGGGGCAGTCAAATCTTCTTTTGAAGTGCCTCGATTGTCAGTTTGTATTCTTGCGAGAGGCTTGCGGGCCAGCTTAGTCCCGGCCGTCCACCAGGTGCGCAACATCCGCCGGAGTACGCGCAAGCGCATCCGCCTGCGCCCACTCCTCCGCGTTCCCGTATCCCCAGCCCGCGGCGATGCAGCGCAACTGGTTGGCGTGCGCCGCGTCTATGTCGAAGCTCCGGTCGCCGACCATCCAGGCGGTCTCCCTGCCGAGGCCACGCTCTTCCAGGATTCTTGTGAGCAGGTCCACCTTGCTGTGGCTCGCGTACGCCGCCTTGTCGCCGTAGATGGCGACAAACAACTCGGCCAGCCCAAACGCCTCGAGGATACGCACCGCAAAGTGCTCCTGCTTTGAGGTGCAGACATAAAGCGCAAATCCCTGCGCCTTCAATTCGGTGAGCATCGCCTGTACGCCCGCATAGACCGAGTTGTTCCGCCAGCCCTCGCGGTCGTAGCAGGCGCGATAGTCGCGGGCCAGGGCAAGCTGCTCTTCGCTGGTCCCTTTGGGCAAGAGTTCCACCACCCACTCCTCCACGGGAGGCCCGATGAAGCGGTCGAGCGGTCCGCAATCTTCCATGCCGCGCGCGTCGATCACCTGCTGCAAGCACCCGAGAATACCGGGCTTTGAGTCGGTAAGCGTTCCGTCCAGGTCAAAAATGAGGGCAGGTTTACTGAGGTCCATACATCCAGTTTCGCAGACCGGGCGGACGGGGCGGGGCAAAGGGGCGAGCAAGGGAGCGAGGTTCGCCGCACAAGTCAAACGGGCGCCAAATGAAACCGCGGCGCCCGTTTGAGCGGGAGAAACGAAGAGGCGAAAAACCTAGACCTTGATCACCGGGTGGGTGGCATAGTGCAACAGCACGGCCACGGCGCAGCTGACCAGTCGTGTCTCGGCCGAGTCAGCACGGCTGGTGAGAATGGTGGGCACCCGTGCGCCCAGGACGATGCCCGCCAGTTGCGCGCCGCCCAGGTACTCCAGTTGCTTGGCCAGCATATTGCCGCTCTCAAGGTCGGGAACCACCAGGATGTCGGCCTGTCCCGTAACCGGCGAAACCAGCTTCTTGATGGCGGCAGCCTTGACGCTGACCGCCGTATCGAAAGCCAGCGGCCCGTCCAGAATGCCTCCGGTGATCTGTCCCCGATCGGCCATCTTGCACAGCGCTGCCGCGTCCAGCGTCGACTTGATCATCGGGTTCACGGTCTCTATTGCTGAAAGCAGCGCCACCTTCGGTTCCGGAATACCCAGCGCGTGCGCCAGGTCAATCGCGTTCTGCACAATGTGGACTTTGTCTTCGAGCTCGGGGGTGATGTTGATGGCCGCGTCGGTAATCAGCAGCGTGCGCTCATACGACGGCGTATCCATGATGAAGACGTGGGAGATGCGGCGCGCCGTGCGCAAGCCCGTATCGCGATGCATGGCGGCCTTCATCAGCTCGTCGGTGTGCAGGCTGCCCTTCATCATGGCCTGCATTGCGCCGGACCGGCAGACGGCCACGCCGATCTCGGCAGCCTTCGCCTCGGACTCAGCTTCAAGCACCGGGTAACCGCCGATGTCCAGTCCGATCTTTGCGGCCAGAGCCCTCATGGCCGCTTCAGGGCCGATCAGCGTAGGCGTAATGAGGCCGGCCTCCGCCGCCTCCACTGAGCCGCGGAGGGCAACATCCGTGAGAGGCCAAACCACCGCCGTGGTAATGGCCGGCAATGACTTGCAGCGCTCTATAAACTTGTGAAAGACATGGAAATCGGCAGGGTGGCTGACGAGGGGATCAACCGCAGTTGCTTCAGCCAGCGGAGCTAAATCGCTCATGTATTTCGTCTCCCGGGACCGGCGTCAACGGCGGCGGTGCCCTACGAGATCATTGTCGCCCCCGGCCGCGCTCCGGCTTGTGCGTAAGGTCACAGTGCGGGCTCCAATCCCGCAATATGAAGTCATGCTCTTCGACGCCAATTGGCGGTTCCAAGTGGTGTCGCAAAGCCCGCTGGAAAACGATCCTGGCCGCGATCAATGTTCCTGCCCCGGATGCAGAAAGATTTTCATTCGCGGCCGCAGCCCGGAGAGCGCAGAGGAAAAACGGCCTTGAAGGATCGAAGCACTGCTATCATGCTGGCAACCGAGGCACCTCAGTCTTAAAGATGCGGTGCATTTCGTTGGCTGCGAGGTCTCGAGATGAAATCATCCATCCGGAAGAGATTGGTTGCGCTAACGATTTGCGCGGTTGCGGTGTTGGCGACGATCGGAATCTGGTTGCATCAGAGGCAGCAGATTCCGACCCTGACGCAGACCATGGCAATGGCCCCACAGCAGCCGACTGTGCCCGTTCGGCCTACCCATACCGATGTCCCTGGTATTGGCGACGCGGCGGGGCAAGCAACCGGATCCGACAACGAGTTTGACGATTCGAGCAAACCCGTGGGTTGCAATGTGCTCGCTGATCAGACGCCAGATTCAAACAAGGCTTCAGACGTCACAGAGGGGAACCAGGATATCAAGGGCGGGATGAACTGCCAATTCCGTGTGAGCGATAACACGCCTGTTTTCACGCTCCATTTCCTGGGTCGGCCCGACAACACCCTGGGCGATATAGAGGTGCTGCAGGCAGGCAAGGTGATCCAGACGTTTACCGGGCACGCGGTGGATCTTGGGATGCTGTACCCGGCAGGGTTGGACGTTGAGGTTCGAGCCGTAGATGCAAATTTCGATGGATATCAGGATCTTGAGCTTCTGAACGACTGCGGAGCAACGGGAAATTGTGACTACGACTTTTATCTATACGACCGCTCCGAAAACAAGTTTGTATTCAACAAGTTCCTCAGCGGCTTGGGAACTCCAGAATTCGATGCTGCAAAGAAGCAGATAAAGACGAGTTGGAATATGGCCGCTGGCATCTGGGGCTCATCTACCTTTGAGTTTCGAAATGGCGAATACGTCGAAATCCGGCGGTACGATTCGGATGAATCCGGAGATAAGACCTACGAACTCAAGGACGGAAAGTTGGTGCTGGTGCAGTCGGAGAAGGGCGACAGCCAATAGATGATCGAGACGAAGCATATATCGAGGGAGAAAGCCAAATGAAGGTATGGGTCACGCGCACATGGAAACAGGTAGAATTGGCATGCTTGTCGGGTGATCTGTTTCGATGAGGAGCAACGGAATGAAGACATACAAGATTGCGCTCGTTCCCGGCGACGGCATCGGCAAGGAAGTGGTTCCTGCCGGGCGCCAGGTGCTTGAAGCGCTGGCCGCGGCAGACAACACTTTCGAGTTCGAATTTGAATCGTTCGCGTGGGGCGGCGACTACTATCGCCAGCACGGCCTGATGATGCCCGACAGCGGCCTTGAAGCGCTCAAGAAAAAGGACGCGATCCTGTTCGGCTCGGCCGGCGACCCGGACATCCCTGACCACATCACGCTTTGGGGCCTGCGTCTGAAGATCTGCCAGGGCATGGACCAGTACGCCAACGTGCGGCCCACACGCATTCTCCCCGGCATTAACGCACCGCTGAAGCGCTGCAAACCCGAGGACTTGAACTGGGTGATCGTGCGCGAAAACACCGAAGGCGAGTACTCAGGCGCCGGTGGCCGCGTTCACCAGGGCTTCCCTATCGAAGTGGCCACCGATCTTTCGGTGATGACGCGCGCGGGCGTGGAGCGCATTCAACGTTACGCGTTCAAGCTGGCGCAGTCGCGGCCGCGCAAGCTGCTGACAGTGGTGACCAAGAGCAATGCCCAGCGCCACGCCATGGTGATGTGGGACGAAATCGCCAACCAGGTCGCCAAAGAATTCCCAGACGTCAAGTGGGACAAGGAGATGGTGGACGCGGCAACTGCGCGCATGGTCAATCGTCCGGCCTCGCTTGACACCATCGTCGCCACCAACCTGCACGCCGACATCCTTTCTGACCTGGCCGCCGCGCTGGCGGGCTCGCTCGGCATCGGGCCCACGGCCAA
>PLST01000540.1:0-693 GCA_003164255.1 Acidobacteriaceae bacterium
GCGGATCAAAGCTCAGCTTGCCCACCGGCACATGCACCAGGCTGGTCTTGTCGTCGCGGAACTCCACCTTGCCGGCCTTGATCTCTTTCACCGCCGAAGCCACGTCCAGCGTTACCGTTCCCGTCTTCGGATTCGGCATCAGACCCTTCGGCCCCAGCACCTTGCCCAAACGGCCAACCACCTTCATCATGTCCGGCGTGGCGATCAGCGCGTCGAAGGCGGTCCAGTTTTCCTTCTGGATCTTCTCCACCATCTCCTCGCCGCCCACAAAGTCGGCGCCTGCATCGAGGGCTTCCTTCTGGCGATCGCCCGCCGCAATCACGGCNNTCGTCGAACTTGGCATACTTCACCTGCTTGAGCAGGCCCACAGCCTCGGGCAGAGCATACGCAGTCTTGGTCACAGCTGCGCGCGCCTTCACAATATTCTTGCTGAGTTTCCTAGCCATTCTTTCCTCGTCTCCCACCGCCTCTGCCAGCCCGCCTGGTGCGGGAGTCCGTTGCTCAAACTAGGCATACATTCAAAACGCTGCCCGTCCGGCCAGGACCCAGAAACCGTGGTGCTTGTGACTGTCCAGGGATTTCCCTTGGACACATCTATGAATCATAGCGAAACGGCATCCAAATTGCAAACATTCCCGGCCTGAAACCGGCCCGCCCGGCTGCCCAAATGCCCCAAAGGCATCGCCTTCACCC
>PLST01000540.1:824-6191 GCA_003164255.1 Acidobacteriaceae bacterium
ACGCTGATGTACTGCCGGTTCCCCCTTAAATCCGCGAACCCCAGTGTCTGCGCATCCAGAACCCGCAGAAATCCCTTTTCTCCGCCCCGGTACTGGATATAGGGCCAGCCCGTCTCTGAGACCGACGCCATGTAGAACCCATCCCGCTCGCGAACAAACTCCCGCTCATCCTCACCCAACCGGTCTCCGGCATCCGGCGCCTGCTCCACCCGCTCGTACAAATGGCGGCTGTTATGTTGTCTCTGCTGTTCTTTCACAAGGGGAGTAAAGGCAAGCTCCGCAAAACGTCGGCCCATGGTTTCGCTCCAGTATTCTCCAAACCTCCCGTTAGATGACCAGGCGCGCGTCCCCGCTTCATTGGCGCCCTCGTTACCCACCTTGCCAGCCCCGCTTCTATCTTGGTTCGCATCCTTTCCAGCATGCCCTTATCCCTTTGCCCCACCGCCCGTTTTATGGCACACTTCTAACCATGGGAAGCAAAGATAAAGGCAGAAAAGAAGTCAAGAAGGCGCCAAAACCCAAGCCAAAGCCAGAGCCCGGCCGCAGGCAGGAAACCTTTACGCCGACTCCGGCAAAATAGGGCGCTTTCAATCCCCAACCCCTGACGCGTCTCAGCATGCAGATGCAGAAAGGCCCTCTCTGTCCCGGGAGGGCCTTTCTGCTTTGCGCGCTTATGAACGTTTATATCGAAGTTCAGCTCTTCACTTGGCGTCAAAATCACAATCGCTCGTCTCGACACGTCTTACTCTCAAATTAGGGATTCTCTAGCAGAGGTTTCGCCATGCCGTGCACCCGTACAGCCGTCATTCTTCTTGCCTCCTTCGTTCCGCTCGCTGTTTTCTCGCAGCAACCTGCACAGCAACCTCCGCAACAGCCGGAACAACAGAAGACGCCTGCGCAGGTCATCCCCATTCAGATCGAGCAGCAGGTTCAACAGCAGATCCAGCAACTCACCAAGCCCGGCCCCAAAGGGCCGCCCCCGACAGCACCGGGCCAGCCTCCAGTCTCCGCCCCAAACAACTCCCCGCTTCCGTCCATCACCCCGCCCAACCGCCCCGTCATCGGCGTCGCGCTTGAAGGCGGGGGCGCTCTCGGCCTGGCCCACATCGGCGTCCTCGAGTGGATGGAGGACAATCGCGTCCCCATCGATCGTCTCGCCGGAACCAGCATGGGCGCCCTGGTTGGCGCCTTCTATGCGTCGGGCCTCAACCCCGACCAGCTCCGCGCCATCGCCTCCAGCAATGCCTTCAACGGCGTCTTCACCCTTCAGGCGCCCTATGCCGATCTGAGCTACCGCCGCCGCCAGGACCAGCACGAGCTTCCCCAGGCCATCACCGTCGGCCTCCGCCACGGTCCGAGCCTTCATAACGCCATCATCGGCGAGCGCGGCATCAACGAGTTCCTGCTCACCAACCTGCCCGCCTACAACTCGGAGGAACTCGATTACGACCGCATGCCCATTCCATTCCGTTGCGTGGCCACCGACCTCGACACGCTCCACGCCGTCACTTTTTCCAGCGGCCCCCTCCCTGTGGCCGTGCGTGCCTCCATCTCCATTCCCGGCGTCTTCTCTCCCGTCAAAGCCCCCGACGGCCACTATCTCGTCGACGGCGGCATCCTCGACAACCTGCCCACCGACGTCCTCCGCAATGACCTGCACGCCGACATTGTCATCGCCATCCATCTCGACACCGGGGCCGTCTCTACACCTGACATCTCCTCCATTGTCGGCGTGCTCAACCGCGCCTTTTCCGCCGGCACTGAGCGCAATGTGGAAGAGAGCGAGCGGCTTGCGGATCTGGTCGTCGCCATCCCTGTAGGCGGCTTTTCCGGTACCGATTATTCCAAGGCGGGCCAGCTCATCCACGCCGGGTACGTGACCGCTGAGAAGAATCGCGCCGCACTCGCGCGCTATGCTCTCGACGAGGCGGACTGGAAAGCCTACCTCGCCGCCCGCCAGGCCCGCATCCAGCCTCACCCCGGTCTTCTGCGCGAGCTGCGCGTCGAGGGTGGCACGCCGCGCGCCGAACACAGCGTCGCTTACGCAATGAAGCCCCTCGAGGGCCAGCCCATCACCACCGCGGCCACTCTCAACGCGCTCAAGCGCATCCAGTCCAACGGTGTGTACGGCGCCACCTTCGAAACCTTTGCGCCCGCCAACGCAGCCGGATCTTCCGCGATCGGCACGCCCGGCGTCACGCCCAACGACACGGGCCCCAATGACACGGGTATTGAAGTGCGCCTCGCACCGGATTCCATTGGCCCGCCCTATCTCATCATCAGTCCCGAGCTGGCCGCATCCACGTCCAACATCACCCGCGCTGAGATGAACCTCCGCGTTGTCGATCAGAATCTGTGGGGCTACGGCTCCGAAGCGCGCGTCAACGCCGAGCTCGGCTACAAAACCACACTCTCCGCCGAGTACTACCGGCTGCTCACGCCAAAAGGTTATTTCCTTGAGCCCCGCGTCGGTCTGGTCCGCGAGCCAATCTACATCTGGGAAGACCAGAAGCGCATTGCCGAGCGCTTCGAGCAGGACTTGACCGCTGGGCTCGAGATCGGCCGCACCTTCGGAAACACTGTGCAGGTGTCTGCCGAGTGGCGCGCCCAGGATACTCGCTGGGCGCTCCGCACCGGCTCCGGCGGTGGACCCTATCTCTCCGGAACCGGCCAGACCGGACTGCTCCACCTCAACGTGGACAAGGCCTCCGCAGCAGCCGTCTCGCCCAGTGGATACCGCCTTGCCCTGTCTGCGGGAGCTTTCTATCACGCTGTGGGCAGCAGCAATGCTCCGATGGCGCAGTTCGCCTTCAATCGCACCTTCTCCATAGCCAGCAACAACATCGTCGGCATCACCTCTGAAGCCGACTCCTACTTCCGCGCCAATGTCGCGCAACCCTTCCGCTTCACATTGGGCGGCCCGATGCGCCTGTCGGCATCGTCGTTTGACGAGTACCGCGGCACTGACCTCTACCTCGCCCGCGCCGGATACATGCGCCGCATCGCCGCCTTGCCTACCGGCCTCGGCCAGGGACTCTACGGGCTGCTCGGTTATGAAGCTGGAGAAGTCTGGTCTCCCGAGCTCCCCGCCTTCCTTCGCCAGGATGGAACTGCCGGCTTGGTGGGTAACACCCCGCTCGGCCTCGTCACCGTCGGCGTCTCCATCGGCGACGCCGGCCACCGCAAGGTCTTCGTCACTCTCGGNNCTCCTCAGGCTGTTACGAAACCTCGCTGAAGCCCTGTTTTGTAACAAGGGCACGGCTTCAGCCCGGCCGTAACCGACGCAAAATCAACGAGGGCTTCAGCCCCTGCGATGGCCCCATGTCAAAAAAACTCCGTCGCCGGCGAGTTTCGTAACAGCCTGTCCTGATCGACTGTCCTGAGGGCCTCCCGGCCCTCTGACTTACTTCCACAGATCTTGAAGCCCGGGTTGTTGCGCCGTGCGTGCGAAATGCGGCTAAACCCCGCGCATCCATCCAGCCCCCTTCACTTGAATCGCACGAGGTGAGCTACAACGACCAGACAGCGGTCATTGGATCGCCTTACGGTCAGCCTCAGTGAAGTGAGGAATCAAATGACAGAAGAAACGGTTCAAGGAACTCCCAGATCCTATTCCGGCGCACTGTTGGCGACCATCGCAGTGGCCTTGCTTTTGGGGATCGGCGGCGTGATCTGGAGTTACACGATCAGCACCCAACTGACGGCTCAGAAACAGGCTATCGCGGATTCAGGAGCACAAAACGCCAAACTCGCCGCAGCGCTTCAGGACACCAACGCGCGGCTGAATGTGGCCACGGACGAGCTGAAAACCTCGCTCGGCCTGACACAAAAGCAACTTGATACCCGCTCCGCGGCGCTCCAGGCCTCCGAAACTCGCAGCGAGCGAACGACTGCTCGCCTTGCAACTGCGCAGGAGCAGACCGCTGGCCAGGTGGCCGCCGTGCAGACCGATGTGGGCGGCGTCAAAACCGATGTGGCCAAAACGCAAAGCGACCTCGCCGACACCAATACCCAGATGACGTCGATGAAGGGCGACCTGAACGGCCACAGCACCTTGATCGCGCGTAATGCCGACGAGCTCGAAATCCTCAAGCACAAAGGCGACCGCAACTACTACGAGTTCACGCTCGCGAGAGGCGTGAAGCAACAGGTTGGAACCGTGAGCCTGACGCTCAAGAGAGCCGACGCGAAGAGAAGCAAGTTCACCCTCTCTGTCCTTTCCGACGATAAGAACTATGAAAAGAAAGACAAGAGCCTGAACGAGCCCCTCCAGTTCTATAGCGGTAAATCGCCCATGTTATTTGAGATTGTTGTCAACAACGTGAGCGCCAAGAATACGGTCACAGGCTATCTGTCGACTCCGAAAGGTTCGCCAGAGCCAGTAGCCGTTGTCGCCGAACGATAAGACAAAAACCGCCGAAGTATTTCAACATCTTCCCCGAAAGCAACAAGGCCCTCCCACACGGGAGGGCCTTGTTGCTACATCCTGATTTCAGTGAAGGTTTACGCCACCACTTCAATGCCCATCGACCGCGCCGTGCCCTTGATGCTCTTGATCGCCGTCTCCACCGAGGATGCATTCAAATCCGGCATCTTCTGCGTGGCGATCTCGCGCACCTGCGCTTCGGTCACTTTGCCGATCTTTTCCTTGTTCGGCGTGCCGGAGCCCTTGGCGATGCCCGCTGCCTTCTTCAGCAACACCGCCGCCGGCGGCGTCTTGGTGACAAAGCTGAAGCTGCGATCCGCGTAAACCGTGATGACAACCGGAATTGTCAGTCCGGCCATCTCCTTGTTCTGCGTGCGCGCGTTGAACTGCTTGCAGAACTCCATGATGTTGACCTGCGCCTGACCGAGCGCCGGCCCCACCGGTGGTGCGGGCGTGGCCTTCGCGGCCTCGATCTGCAGCTTCACGTACCCGGTAATTTTCTTCGGAGGTGCCATGTTTGTCCCTTTGGAACCAGCTACTAGCTCCTAGCCTCTAGCTCTTAGCTGGTCATTTCCTGTTCAAATTTTGGTGTTGCCGCCTTAGCGTTCGCTCCAACCGGCGCCTGCTAGGTGGGCTCGACCGGCTAGAAGCTGGTAGCTAGTAGCTAGAAGCTGCAACTACTCAATCTTTTCGACTTTGCCAAACTCCAGTTCCACTGGCGTCGAGCGTCCGAAGATGGTCACCATGACCTTCAGCGTCTCGCGATCTTCGTTGATCTCGTCCACAACACCGTTGAAGTTGGCGAACGGCCCATCCGTAATCCGGACCTGCTCGTTCTTCTCAAACTTGATCTTGAGCCGGGGTTTGTCCTTTGCCGTTTCGCTGCGGAAGAGAATCGAACTCACCTCTTCTTCGCTCAGCGCCACCGGCTTGTCGCCCGT